>PMJE01000551.1:0-4920 GCA_003157315.1 Myxococcales bacterium
GTCGTCGGCCCGGCCGGTGATGCGGGCCAAGCGGCGATGGGTGCGGCCACAGGCGCAGTTGCCTGGGACGACTGACGTGATATCGCGGGTGCGGTAGCGCAACAGCGGCATGGCTTCGCGGCACAGGGTGGTCAACACCAGCTCGCCCGGCTCGCCGTCGGGCAGCGGCTCCTCGGTCTTGGGATCGATGACTTCGAAAATGAAGTGGTCTTCCCACAGGTGCATGCCGGCGCGCTGCGCGCACTCGAAGGCCACCCCTGGGCCGTTCATCTCTGACAAACCGTAGGAGTTGAAGACCTCAACGCCGAGAGCCTGTTCGATCTTGTCTCGCGTCTCGATGCTGTACGGCTCGGCACCCACGAAGGCCCGGCGCAGCTTGAGTGGCTTGCGCGCATCGGGGCCTTTCCCGTCGAGGAAATCCGCGAAGTAGAGCGCGAAGCTGGGCGTCAGGTGCAAGGTGGTAGTGCCGAAGTCCTGCATGAGCGCGAGTTGCTTCTCGGAATTGCCCGGTCCCGCCGGGATCACCAGACAGCCGATCTTTTCGGCCCCGTAGTGGGCCACCAGCGCCCCGGTGAACAGGCCGTAGGTCATCATGTTCTGAAACACGTCGCGCGCCGTCAGGCCGGTCGACACGAAACCGCGGGCACACAGCTCGGCCGCGTTGTCCACATCCCGCGGCGAAAAGAACAGCGCCTTGGGACGGCCGGTCGTGCCGCTCGACGTGTGCAGGCGCAGGGCCTCGTCCATCGGAACCGCCAGTAGGCCCGCTGGATAGGTATCGCGCAGGTCGACGCTAGTGGTGAAAGGCAGCCGCCGCAGGTCGGCCAGCGACTTGATGCTTTCGGCCGCTACCCCTGCCTTGGCAAGGCGCTGGCGGTAGAGCGGCACCCGTTCGTTAAGCCGGGCCACCAGCGCCTGCAAGCGGCCAAGCTGCAGCCGCTCTAGGTCAGCGCGAAGCAGCGCCTCGATACCAGGATCGCGGAACATCCCCTACCCTTCGAGAGGCTGCGCTTCTTCGACGATGAAGTTGGGGATCTCGTCGACCACGGCATAGACCAGACGGCAGGCGCGGCACACAAAAGCGCTTTCATCCGGGCGCAGCTGCAGCGCCCCCTTGCACTTGGGGCAGGCCAGGATGTCGATCAGCTCGCGGTTCATCGGCATAGCCTGCCTTATACAACGAGGCAGCCCGGGTTTCTAACTCGTGCAGGCCGTGCTAGGAAATGCCCATGCTGAAACAGATCGTTTTCGCAGTTCTGTTGACCGCGTCTCTGGTGATGTTCGCCTGGACGCTCAGGCGCTTCACCAAGATGCTCTTGGCCGGCCGCCGCGAGAGGCGGACCGACCACGTCGAGGCGCGCGTGGACTCGCTGCTTTCCTTCTTCTTCGGCCAGCGCAAGGTCATCGAGACGGTCGACATCCCGGCCAGCCGCTGGCCGCGCTTTTCCAACCTCCTTGGCAGCCGGCACCACTTCATCATCTTCTGGGGCTTTCTGGTCATTTGTGTGGGCACCCTGGAAACCTTGGTGCAGGGACTGTGGCCCGCGTTCTCCTGGTCTCTGGTTCTGGGCGAGACCTTCGCCGGCGCACTCGACGCCACGGTGGACAGCATGAACCTGATTGTCTTGGCGGTGATCGGCTTTGCGGTGTTCCGCCGCCTGTTTCTCAAACCCCGCCTCATCCCCATGAGCCGCGACGCAGCCGCGATCCTTTCCGCCATCGCGCTCCTCATGGTCACTCACTTCGCAATGCACGGTTTCCGCGCCCTGGCCGGCCCGTCCGAGCCTGGGTTTTTCATCTCCGATGCGTTGGCCGGCGCGCTGTTTGGCAGCGTCTCATCGGAAACCGCGGGCGTGCTCTCCGAGGTCAACTGGTGGATCCATGTGGTGGTGCTGCTGAAGTTTCTCAACTACCTCGCCTATTCAAAGCACAGCCACATCCTGGCAGCTTTGCCCAACATCTATTTCCGCCAACTCGGCCAGCGCGGGGTTCTGTCGAAGCTCAACCTGGAAGCGGACGACATGGCGCAAACCGGTGTGGTGTCCGAGTGGAAGGACTTCACCTGGAAGTCGCTGCTCGACGGCTTCGCCTGCACCGAGTGCGCGCGCTGCTCGAACTACTGCCCGGCCAACCGCACCGGCAAGCCGCTGTCACCGATGCAGTTGATTCACGATCTCCGCGACGACATGAAGTCGCGCCTGCCGGATCGCGGGCCGCTTGACGACATCATTGAACGCTTCCAGCATGGCAAGGCCGCAGCGGAGGAAGCGCGCCAGCCGCGCGACCTGATCGGCGGCCGCACCAGCGAAGAGGTGCTGTGGTCGTGTACCACCTGCGGCGCCTGTCAGGAAGTGTGCCCAGTGTTCATCGATCATCCGGGCAAGATCCTGGAGATGCGGCGCAATCTGGTGCTGCTGCAAGAAAAGGTGCCCGGTGATCTGGTGCGCACCTTCAAGAACCTGGAGCAGAACGGCAACCCCTGGGGTCTGGGCGCCGACCGACGCATGGATTGGGCCGAAGGCCACGACGTGCCGTTGCTCGACGACAAGCCGGATGCCGAATGGCTGCTGTGGGTGGGATGCGCAGGTGCCTACGACGACCGTCTGAAGAAGCAAACCCTGGCCATGGTGGACATCTTGCGCCAGGCAGGGGTCAGCTTTGCTGTGCTGGGTATGGAAGAAGGCTGCTGCGGTGATTCAGCGCGCCGGGCGGGCAACGAAATGCTTTACCAAATGGAGGCGCAGCAGAACGTGGACACGCTGAACGCCAAGAAGGTGAAGAAGATCGTCACGCCCTGCCCGCACTGCCTGCATGTACTAAAGAACGAGTACCCGCAAATGGGCGGCAACTACGAAGTTCGCCATCACTCCCAGTTCATCGCCGAGCTGATCGAGCAGGGCAAGCTGCTGATCGAGCGCAGCGCAAACGGCGGCGGCAGGCTGACCTTCCACGATCCCTGCTACCTCGGACGCTGGAACGGCGAGTACGAGGCGCCGCGTGCGATCCTAGATCGACTTGGGCCGGAGCGGCTGGAGTTAGGCCGCACCCGAGAGCATGCCTTCTGTTGCGGCGCCGGTGGCGGCCGCATGTGGATGGAAGAGAAGACCGGGACGCGAGTCAACCATGACCGCACCGACGAGATCCTGGCCACCGGAGCCACCACGGTGGCCACGGCCTGCCCCTACTGCACGGTCATGATCAAGGATGCGGTGGACGACCGCGACGCCGGCGAGCGAGTGCAGGTGAAGAACCTATCCGAGCTGGTGGCCAAGGCTATGGTTCGCACCGGCGCGACCAGCGAATCTGCACCGCAGTAGATGCTACGAAGTGATTTAGTCCAGACCCTAGTACTCTGTGCGTCTGACCTGGAACGGGATCGGCGCGCCCTGCTCTTCTGACCAATCCTCGACCAAGCCCGCCACATGGGCTCCCCGTGGACCGCGGCGCAGGTAGGCGAGAAACAGGTTCAGCTTCGCCTCCGCGCCCTCGGCCAGCACCTCGACCGTCCCGTCCACGCGGTTGCGCACCCAGCCGGCAAGGCCCAAGCGCCGGGCTTCGTCAAAGGTGGTGGCGCGAAAGCCCACACCCTGGACCGAACCACGCACCACAGCGTGCAAGCGGCGGTTCCTGGCAGGCGTGCTGTCGCTCATCTAGCGATCGAAGTCAAAGCGCACCCTCGGTGACGGTGATGCCCACCAGGTTGTTGGGCACGAGCGGCAACTCGGCGAAGCGCGCGAGCACCTGGCCAGCCGCCCCCTTCACCTCGACCTTGGCCAATACTACATACTCGACCGGCCCCGCCATCGGCGCGCAGGCAGTGACCGTGCCTACCACTTGGGCTCCAGTGTCATAGGCGAAAGTCACCCGGTGGCTCAACATCTCCCGGAGGCTCTGATGATTGGCCATGGGGCGCAAATCTCCCAGGCGGGCCGCTTCTCGTCAACCCTGAGCCGCCCCAATTCTCCTCTGACGCTCGCGGAACCCGCCCGAATCCCGCTACCGGTAGTAAGATAGCCCCGTGATGACCGGCCCCCGCGCCGTTTTCGCTGCTTGCGCCGCTGCCCTGCTTGGCTGCGCCAGCAACGAGCCACAGCCGCGTATCGAAGCCGTCGACCCCGCGCAGGCCTACACCGATAACGACATCCGGCTCATGCTGACCGGCGCGGGCTTCGTCCCATCGTTCCACCTCGACCCGGTGTCGGGCGAACGCGTGGCCTCCATGGAGGGCTTTTCCGGCCGGGTCAGCAACCAGTCGAACTCGGCAGCGCTGACCGATTTCGGTTGGGTCAGCCCCACTCGGATCTCGGCCACCCTGGACATCCAGGACCCGGATGACCTGGGCGTGGGCCCCCGCAACGTGGAGATCACGGATCCACGCGGCCAAAAGGCGGAGCTGCCGGATGGCTTCGTTGCCCTAGGCAGGTACACGTTCGCTCCCGAGCTGACGGTCACTAGTCCAGCCGCGGGCGACCTCTACGCTCCCGGCGCCACTATTCACGGAGAGGTGACCGCCACTGACGGACCACCCGGCCACCTAGTAGCGCTGATGTGGACCTACACTGAACCTCCATCGGTGCAACGCAGTCCTGTGACGGGAGACTGTCCGGCCGGGCTGCGCTCCGACCGCATCGACTGCACCTTCGATCTGATCATCAGCCAGGGTTTGGACCCGAACGTGACGGTCAGCCTGGATATTGTGGCCTTGGACGACTCCGAGCCGCCCAGGCAGAGCAGCCCGGTAGACGTTCCCATCAACCTGAGCCAGCGCCCCACCGTGTCTTCGGTCACGCCGCAGTCAGGAGGCGTGGCGGGTGGAACCAATGTGGTGCTGCGAGGATCGGGTTTTATTGCTGGAAGTCTCGCGTACTTCGGCGACGACCTGCTCGTCCCTAATGGCGGCATTGTGTTCGATAGCCAGAC
>PMJE01000551.1:4953-7173 GCA_003157315.1 Myxococcales bacterium
AAACCCTGGCGGACGCGGTTTCCCTGACGAATCCCTCCTGGATAAATGCCGGTGAGATCGACGGCGTCGTACCCCCGGCGAGCGGGCAAGCCTGGGTCTGGGCCTTTGACCCCGCCAACGGTTGGGACCGCCTGCCCGACCAATTCTTCTGGACTGCGCCATGAAGCTGCTGCCCAAGTTCGCGCTCCTCTCCATCGGCGTAGCTGCCGTGCCGCTGGCGATCGCCGGCTATTCGTCAATCCGGGTTAGCCAGGCTGCCCTGCGCGCGGCCATCGAGGACCACGAGGTTCTGCTGGCACGCCAAATCTCGGAGTACGTCAGCAGCCACCTCGCCAACTTGCAAGCTACCATGTCGGTCGAGACGCGAATTCTCGACCTCACCCGCGTGGGGGGCACGCTGCCGACCGCTGAGGCCCTGCGCAAATTCCTTCAGCTCGTGTACCACCAAAGCGACGATTTCAGTGTAGTGGCCTTGCTCGACGCCGAGGGACAGTCAGTAGTTCCGGCTGCTTTCCAGTCGGTGGCGCCAAGAAACGACTCCTTCGGAACCCATGAGATTATTCGAGCTGAGGACGTGGCCCGTCTCCCGCTGCACGTTCCCGTCGACACGGTTCTGCGCGAGGGGAGTGCCGTGGGTTCGATTTTCCTGGCCGGCAGCGCGCACGTGCCTCATGTGGTGCTGGCGGTCCGCTACCAGGGCCTGGCCGACGAAGATCCACGCATCATCGTGGCCGCCGCGTCCCTGCGCCGCATCGCCGAGCACCTGGCTTCGCTTTCGTCAATCGATCGCGACATCTTGCTGCTCGACCGCGAGAGCCGCACGGTGATTTCCGCCCGTGGTGCAGGCACTACTGCGCTCGAGCCCAAGCGGCTGCCGCAGGGCAAGCCGGGCGCGCTGCCGGCTGAAGGCTTCGTGACCGAGTATGCCAGCCATGGCCACTCGGTCATCGGCGCCTACGTGCCGACGCTTGCTCTTGGCCTGGGTGTGGTCGTCGAACGATGGGTTGAAGCGGCTCTGCGGCAAGCGCGACGGCTCATCTGGACTACCATTTACTGGGTGGGTGTGGCGGCGTTCGTCGCCGCGGTCGTCGGTGCGGCGTTGGCGCGCTCGCTAGCCACTCGGGTCGGCACGTTGGTGCAGGGAGCGCGCCACATCGCGCAGGGCAAGTTGGACTCCGACATCGAGGTTGCATCCAACGACGAACTGGGCGAGCTGGCCAAGGCATTCAACTCAATGGCTAGCTCGCTTTCCGCGGCGCGCAGTGAGATCCTCCTCCGAACCGAGGAGATCCAGAGCTGGAACGTCACTCTGGAAAAGCGAGTCGAGGAGAAGACTAAAGAACTGCGTGACGCTCAGGATCTCCTGTTGCGCTCGCGCNNGTGCTGGGCCTGGCGCAGATCCTGCTGGCCGACTTGCCCGAAGGCCATCCGGCCCGGCCGTTGGTCCAAGACATTGAGGAGCAGGCAGCCCGAATTCAGGGTATCGTGGCCAACCTGCTGCGCTTCTCGCAAAAGCAGTCGGGCGAGCACTTTCGCCCCTTTGATCTTTCCCAGGTCATTCACGATGCGATCGAGCTGTGCGGGCCGAAAACCCTGGCCGACGCGGGCATTGTCGTGGTCAAGCACGTGCCCAGCCCCAGCCCAGCCATCCGCGGCAGTGCCCTGCAGGTGCAAGCCGCGATCATACAACTAATCCAGAATGCCAGGGCGGCCATGGACTCGGGTGGTACCCTGACGCTCGAAACCACGCGCCCGGAAGACAAGCTGCTTCGGCTCCGCGTGAGTGACACTGGACACGGTATCAAACCTGAGCAACTGTCCCGCATCTTCGATCCGTTCTTCACCACCAAGGCGCAGCGAACCGACACCGGCATCGGGCTTTCGATGGTGCACAAGATCGTCGAGGATCATGGAGCCACCATCCTGGTGGAAAGCGAAGTTGGTCGGGGCACGACCTTCTGGCTGACTTTTCCCATCAGTGAAGGAGCCAGTCTCCTCGCATGAGTGCCCGCGGCAAGCGGCCTATGTCCCGGTTCCAGGTGGCAATCATCATTCTGGTGGTCGCCATTCTCGCCGCGGCCACCCTGCTGTCGCGCTTTTTCTTCGAACGCCGACGGCCTGAAATGCCGGTCGGCTTGCCGGCGCCGGCGCCACGCACGTGGCGGGCCGACCCCAACCAGTTTCGGCTCAGCACTTTGGCCGGCAATGTGGAGGCATTCC
>PMJE01000493.1:0-3269 GCA_003157315.1 Myxococcales bacterium
CGGTGGCGCGGGCACCGGTGGGGCGGCCAAAGGAGGCACGACAGTTGGCGCAGGCGGCAGCACCGGTACAGGAGGCAAGCCAGCCGGCGGCGCAACTGTTGCGGGCGGTGCCGGTGGCGGTGGGGCAAGCGGCACTGGCGGTGCGCAGCCTTTTAAGGGCATCGCCGGCGGGGCGTGCNNTTGGGGCGCGGATACCGCGGCCAATATCAAGACCGCTGTCGCGGGCTTCGCGAGCAAGGGCTCCAAGTACGTACTCGACTTCAATGAGCCCGACAACACGACACAGTCCAACATCACAGTGGCATCGGCGATTGCGCTCTTGCCATCGTTCGACAGCGTGGCGACCATCGCCGTGGGAACGCCTGCGACTCAGGCCAATACCACCGGGCAAGCGTGGTTCACACAGTACATGGCGGACGTTGCGGCCAGCACTACATTGCGAGCCGATTTCATCGCCATCCACTGGTACGGCTGGAACGCTGGCTCGTGCGACGCCGCGGCCTCGCAGCTCGAAAGCTACATCAAGTACGCGGAGGCCTATCCTGGCAATCGGCCCATCTGGTTGACTGAGTGGGGCTGCCTGAACCAGAGCGCCCCGACCGCAGCGGGCGTGATCGCCTTTTTTCAGGGCGCGCTCGCGGTCTTTGCCAAGCACCCGCGACTGGCCCGCTATGCCTGGTACCAGTGGTCCCCGAACTGCGAAGTCTACAACACCGATGACACCTTGACCGCCCTTGGCCAGGTCTACGCTGCGGCGCCAGCGAAGAAGTAGCCGTGCGCCGACGCCCGCCAGAGTCGAACTACGACCTCACTCTCACTGGCTCCACCGCGAGAATCTCCGAGTGCCAGCCCCTCTGATGCGATAGGTCTGGCGGCAAGTAACCCGGCGCATTGGTTGCCACTTCGGGCCAACTCGGTGGGCGAGCCGTGCCGCTCGCCTGCGCCGCGTCGGTTACCGACATTTCACCCGCCGGAAACACACTGGCAACGTGTTCGGGGGGATGCTTGCTGACATGAAGAAGATTGAAGCCATCATCAAGCCGTTCAAGCTGGACGATTTGAAGGACCGGCTGCGCCAGGTGGGCGCCCAGGGCATGACCGTCTCGGAGGTCAGAGGCTTCGGCCGCACCGGCGGCAAGAAGGAAGTGTATCGAGGCTCGGCCTATGTCGTGGACTTCATCCCCAAGGTCCGCATCCAGATCATCGTCGACGACGACATGGTGCAGCCCATCGTTGAAACCATCTTGGCCACCGCGCGCACTGGCGAGATCGGGGATGGTAAGATTTTTGTCAGCGAGGTGGCTGACGCCATCCGCATCCGCACCGGAGAGCGCGGCCACGAGGCGTTGTAGCCGAAGAGGAGGCTGGCTCGCGATCTACGGCACGTAGGCCGGTCCTTGGCCGTTGCGCAGCAGGTTTCCCCGACCCGTACCCAGCTTTGCGGGCGCCCACAACTGACCTGACCGAGGCCGCTACGTCCACATTCCGCGCAGTCGCGCAGCCACGTCCACCCGCGCACTTGTGGGCGCTGTGGTTGCTTCCTCGCCGGCCCGAGCGTTTGTCGGTGCGTGGCAGTCGAAGCGGTCGAGCAGGCTCTCGGGCAGAAAGCGCGATCGTGGGGTGAACACGTGTCGATCGCCGTAGCGGCTCTGCTGTCGCACAAAGAAACGCAGCGGGTGGACTAGAGACAACGTGTTCTTGGCGCGGGTCATGGCCACATAGAGCAGTCGGCGCTCTTCCTCGATCTCGTCGGGGTTGCCAGTGGCCATGTCCGAGGGAATGCAGCCATCGGCCACGTTGAGCACAAACACCGTGTCCCACTCTTGGCCCTTGGCTGAATGGATGGTGGACAGGATGAGGAAGTCCTCGTCAAGATGGGGTGGGCCGGCCTCGGTCCCCACCGCCTCGGGCGGATCGAGAATCAACTCAGAAAGAAACCGCTCGCGCGTGGACGCAGCATCAGCCAGTCGTTCGAGTTGGTCGAGATCGCCGAGCCGCGTGCGTGCATTGTCGTAGAGATTGTCGAGGTAGGGCTCGTACCAGCGCCGCACCAGCCCCATCTGGCCCGGCCAGGGCGTGGCCGCGTTGCCGAGCCGCTGCATCAGCTCGACCAGAGCCGGCCAGTCTTCTTGGGCTGCGCCCGGCGGAACGAAGCCGGCCAAGGTCTCGCCCAAACTCGCGCTTGCTTGGGCCAGCGCCAGCCACAGTCGTTCCGCGTATTGCGGCCCAATGCCAGGCAACAACTGCACCACGCGAAAAACCGCCAAGCCGTCCTTGGGATTTTCCGCCCAACGCAAACAGGAAAGCGCGTCCTTCACGTGCGCGGCCTCCAAGAAGCGCAGGCCGCCGTATTTGACAAAGGGGATATTGCGCCGCTGCAGTTCGACCTCCAGCGCGTCGCTGTGGTGGGCCGCGCGGAACAACACGGCTTGCTGCCGGAGCGCAACCCCAGCCTCGCGCTGTTCGAGAATTCGGTCTGCTACCCAGTTCACCTGCGCGTCCTCGTCGGCCACTGTGACCAAACCGGGTCGGGCGCCACCCCGCCGGCTGGTGAAGAGATCCTTGGTGAAGCGCTCCTTGGCCAGCCCAATCACTGCATTGGCCGCGTGCAGGATCGCCTGGGTAGACCGGTAGTTCTGCTCCAGGGTCAGCACCGTGGCCGGCGGGTCATATTGCTTGGGAAAATCCAGGATGTTGCGCACAGTGGCCGCGCGGAAAGCGTAAATCGACTGTGCATCGTCGCCCACCACTGTGACCCCGTGGCCGCTCGGCTTGAGCCGCCGNNAAGCGTCCGCCGATCTGCTGGGCAACCGCCGCATCGCCCAGCAGGTGCAACCAGTAAAGCAGGAGATCGTCATAGTCGAGCACCTGCCGCTCGATCTTGGCGTCGACGTAGGCGGCAAATAGCTGGCGCAGATCCTCCTCCCATTCCAGACACCAGGGGAATGCCTGCTCCAGGCAGCGATGCAGTTCGCCCTGGGTGTTGGTCACGCGCGAGTAGATGGCGACGCAGGTGCCCTTGCGCGGAAAGCGCCGATCGGTGCGGGCCTGCCCGCGCGTCTGGCGTATACGATCGACAAGATCCGCGGCGTCCTCGCGATCGAGCAGGGTGAAGCTGGGATGCAGGCCCACCACCGCGGCGTTCATGCGCAGCAGGCGGTTGGCGATGGCGTGGAAGGTGCCAGCCCAGGGCAAGGTTCCGTCGACGTCGCGCACCCGCCCGGCCAAGCGCGCCGCCCGTCGGGTCATCTCGGCAGCCGCGCGCCGGG
>PMJE01000493.1:3320-3475 GCA_003157315.1 Myxococcales bacterium
AATACTATGCAAATGTTCAGCTAAGGCAAGTTGGACTGCATATTCCTGGGATTCGAAATGGGGGTCACCGCCCCGGCAGCGCCAGGTCATCAGGAGCCTGCCCCCACTCCCCGTGCGATGAAATCACATCATGCATCTTCGCCATCTCGTAGACC
>PMJE01000476.1:0-2364 GCA_003157315.1 Myxococcales bacterium
AGCGTCCAGCCGATGCAGAAGGTGCCGATGGCCAGCGCAGTCATGGTCACGGCCAGGGCTACGTACCAAGCGCGCGGCGGCCGCTGCGCGGGAAACTGCAACACCTGATCGTCGAGCGAGCCCGGGGTAACGCTGCCTTGCAGAAGTTCGAGGGGCTGCAATGCCTCGGGCAGGGACGCGGTCGCGGACTTCATGGTTCACCTCGACCGGGCGGATTCTGGAGGGCAGCCAGATAGGTGATGGCTGGCTTGGTGCCGAGTTCTCCGAGCACGCGGAAGCCTCGGTTGCTGCGCGAGAGCCTGGCAACCTCGCTCGACGGGTTGCTGATGTCGCCGAACACGATAGCGCTGGCCGGGCAGGCCGAAGCGCACGCGGGCACCACGTCCTTGTCGTGCAGATCCCGTTGCTCGCGCTTGGCCACTTGCTCGGCGTTGCGAATGCGCTGCACGCAGAAGGTGCACTTCTCCATCACGCCGCGGGGACGAACCGTGACCTCGGGATTGAAGGCCAACTGCATGGACGCGGGGGTCTCGCCGGTGAAATCGAGGTAATTGAAGCGCCTTACCTTGTAGGGGCAGTTGTTGGCGCAATAGCGGGTGCCCACGCAACGGTTGTAGGCCATCTGATTGATGCCGTCGGGGCCGTGATTGGTGGCCTGCACCGGGCACACCGACTCGCAGGGGGCGCTGTCGCAGTGCTGGCACGGCAGGGGCTGGTGGATCACGCGCGGTGAGGCCCCGCCGCCTTGGTAGTAGCGGTCGACGCGTATCCAGTGCATGGCGCGGCCCTTGCGGACCTGCTCGGGTCCGACCACCGGAATGTTGTTTTCCGACTGGCAGGCCACCACGCAAGCGCCGCAGCCCACGCAAGACGACAGGTCGATAGCCATGCCCCAGCGCGGACCCTTTTGCTCCTGTTGGTCGTACAGCGACGGGAGTTCCTCGCGTTCGACTTCTTTCTGGGGTTTGCCAGCGTACTCGGCCGGCGACCACAGGCGCGCAATGTCGCGGCCGTCCTGGGTGTCGTGATCTTGCGCCAGCAAGAGATCCTGTCGGCCGCCAGTCGGCCTGACGGAGTCGACTGGTATCACGCGCATTCCTGGTGCCGGCGCAAAAGCCCACGCTCGTGTGCCCACGCCTGCAGCCACACTGCCCTGCCAGCGACCATGGCCCAGGGTCAAACGCAGGACGCCTTGGGCCTGGCCAGGCTGGCGCAAGACGGGCAGCGCCGGGCCGTGTCCCAGGCTCACCATGTCGCCGTTTTGTAGGTGCAATCGATCGGCATCAGCCGGCGACAGCGAAAGCGGATTTCCCCACGAGGTTCTCCCGATCGGATCAGGCATTTCTTGCAGCCATCCGTTATTGGCATAGCGACCGTCGTGAAGTCGTGGGTCAGTATCGAGAACCAGTTCGAAGCCAACCGACGACGCCTGGGCGGCGCGGGTCGCGGCCCGGGTGCAGGCCTGGCCGTCGAGCTGGCGAGTGGCGAGCGGCGCTGGCCGCCGTTGGTACAGGCCATCGTGCAGACAGGTGTTCCAGAAACGCGCGAAGGAAATCGGGCCGTCCTTGGGCGCGACTTCGCCTTGCCAGCGTTGCTTGAGAAGATCGAGATAGGTCTTGGCCAGCGGGCGGCCCATCTCGGCCAGGCAGCGCAGAAAAACCTCCTCGCCCTGCAAGGTATGGTAAAGCGGCGCCACCACCGGCTGCTGCAAGGTGAGGGCGTCGCCGCTGGTTTCGAAATCGTTCCAACTTTCGAGCCAATGGTTGGTGGGCAGGACCAGGTTGCAGGTGGCCGCGGTTTCGTCCTGCCACAAGCCCATGCGAACCCGTAAGGGTACCTTGGCCATCGCGGCTCGCCAGGCACTTGCGTCCGAATCGCCATCGGCAAGATCGTAGGCAGGGTTCACGTCCCAGAACACCGCCACGCCGAACTGGCCAGCAGCCATCTGGTCGATGAGCTGCTTGAATTCGTCGGGGGTACTCAAATCGGGAGCACTCGGCGCGCGATCGCTCTCGGCGCTCAGCATGTGGTTCAATATTAGGCATGCGGCGTGTGCATCGGCCGAGGCTGCGGGACCGGCCAAGACCAGAGACCTGTCCCCCGCCGCACACAGATCCTTCACCAGATTCTTGAACTCAGCCGCGAACGACTTGACCTCGGGCAGCCGGTCGGCAGCGAAAGGTTCCAGGGCAAAGGACGCCAGCCCCTCGGGCAAAGCACGGCCGCCTTGCAGGTGGAGCGCGCGCACCAAGCCGAAGCCGATGCGTGACAGTGCCGACGGCCGCATCGGGATGCGAACATCGGCCCTGCTGCCGGTCAGGCTCATGCCGCCCTCGATCGCATACATACGGTTCATGACGCCAG
>PMJE01000476.1:2407-5468 GCA_003157315.1 Myxococcales bacterium
GATGTGGCGCAGCGAAGGCAGGGCCTCGGCCAGGCGCGCAAGCAGCGCCTTGCGCGTCGGAGAAAGCACCGCGGGCGTGACCAGCACAATACCTTTGTGCTGGCTGCTCGCATCCTTGAGCGCGCGTGCGAGCTGCTCTACCGCGGCCTTCCAGGTGCCTGGCCGGCCGTCGATGAGCGGGGCGCGCAGACGGTCGGGATCGTACAGGCCGAGTAGGTCGGCAGTGGCGTGAAAACTGGTCCTGCCCCGATAGCGCGGATGTTCGGGGTTGCCTTCGACGTGAATGGGGCGGCCCTCGCGCGCCTTGACCAGCACAGGGTACGCCACTTCACCCTCCTGGAAGGTACTGGCGTAGTAGTCGGCAACCCCGGGAACGATCTCCTCCTGTTTCTTGGTGTACGCAACGATGGCCGCACGATTCCGCTTGCAGCTCGCGCCGGTCGCCAATGCGGCAGAAGCACCGAGCAGGGCCAAGAAGCGCCGGCGGGAAAAGCCGTCGCCTTCACCGTCGCAGCCCAGCACGGGCAGTTTCAAAATGGGCCTACGTTCATCCATGTTTCATCTGTGGCACGCGAAGCAGTTGGTGGGTCCGGAAGTGATCTTCGAGCCCGCTGGCACGGCTGCGCGCGCGTCGCGGTGGCAGGACAGGCAAACCCCCATGCGCATGAGCATCTCGCGCGAGACTTGTTCCATCGTCTGCACTTCCCCGTGGCAACTCTGGCAGGCGATCTGCGCCCCGACATGCGGTCGATGGTCGAAGTAGACGTGGTCAGGCAGGGTGTAGACGCGCTGCCATGCGATGGACTGGTCGGCCGTCAACGCCGCTGCCACGCGCTGGACCTCGGGTTTTTCGCTGCGAGTGACCGTGTGGCAGTTCATGCAGGTTTGCACGGCGGGAACCCCGGCGTGGCGCGACCGTTCGGCACCGGTGTGGCAGTACAAGCAGGGCACGTGGTTGTCGCCCGCATGCAGTCGGTGCGAGAAAGCGATGGGCTGCCTGGGGGAATAGCCCCTCGCGAATCGGTCAGGTTCGGTGGCGTAGCCAACCGCGAGCAGGGTCGACAAAACCGCAATCGCGCCAAAGGGCAGAATTATGCGCCAGAAGCGGTCTCGTGGATGCACGCGGTCCTCAGGTCGGAGTTTATGCCAGATTCAGGTGGAAAGGATTCTGCTTTGGCCCGGTGTCACAACGGGCGACGAAAACGTTGGTTTGATGCCAGAAAACCAAGCCAAGTCACGGGCTTTCTGCCGCATTGAATCCACTTGTCCCCTCCGCGGTCCGCGGTACCATAGACTTGGCGAGCGCATGGCACTACAGGCGGGCCAACCCTTTGGCAACTATCGCATCGTCCGGCTATTGGGCGAAGGCGGCTTTGGGGAGGTCTACCTTGCCGAAAACCCGCTGCTCGAACGCCGCGCGGCCGTGAAGGTCCTTCACACGGCGCTTGCCCAGGACCCGGAGTTGGTCAAGCGTTTCCTCAACGAAGCGCGAGCGGCCAGCGCCATCTGTCATCCCAACATCATCGAAGTTTTCGATGCCGGCGTGACACCGGAGGGTGCTCCCTACATCCTGATGGAGTTTCTCGAAGGGATCTCCCTGCAAAAGCGCCTGGCGGACAAAGGGCGGCTGCGGATCGCGCATGCCTTGCGTATCGCGCTCCAGGCAGGTTCTGCCCTGGGCGCGGCCCATGCGGCCGGTATCGTGCATCGCGATCTGAAGCCGGAGAACCTGTTTCTGGTACCCGACGCCAGCGCGCCGGGCGGCGAGCGGGTGAAGATCTTGGATTTCGGCATCGCCAAGGTCAGACGTAGCGGTTCCACGGGTGGTACGCTGCGGACGCAGAGCGGTCTCATCATGGGTAGCCCCGCGTACATGTCACCCGAGCAGTGCAGGGACAGCGCGGACGTGGACTTCCGGTCGGACATCTACTCGTTCGGCGTGATCATCTACGAGGCGCTGACGGGAAGAACCCCGTTCGTGGCGGCGTCGGGGACTGAGATGTTGGTCATGCATCTGACGGCCACGCCTGAGCCGCCGCGGCTGGCCGGTGTGCCGGCCCATGTGGCGGCCGCTGTCATGCGAGCCCTGGCCAAGGAGCGCACAAATCGGTTTGACAGCGTAGCATCGTTCGTCAGTGCGCTACTCGGCCAAGGGGTTGCAACCGATATTGCTTCTGCCGGACCATCGGTGGATGGGGCGATGGCAGGTGCTCGGGCGCAGCCGGCGTCAGACAGCAAGCCGGCGGCCTCAGCCGTCACCACGTTCTCGCGGGCCACTGGTGAGGTAGGGGTGTCGGCCGACGAGGAGGCGCTGCCGGCAGTCGTGCGATCTCGGCGCTGGCCCTTGTTGGCGTTGGGAGGACTGGCCGCGGCAGGGCTTGCGCTCTTTCTCCTCGTGCGATTCAGCCACGGCCCCACTCCAGAAGCGGCAAGCGAAAGTCTCGCGCCAAGCGCGGCGCCATCCCCGGCTTCTTTCGGCGTGCCTGATGCTGGTGCGGCGCCGGCTCCGTCGGCGGCAAAGCCGGCGGGAAGCAGGCCAGCGTCCGCGGCGGCTGCGCCGGCTGTCGCTCGGACGGCCTCGGCTGCAAAACCATCACCAGCCGCGGAGCACCGGCGCCAGGTCAAGAAGAGGCAAAACGCCGAAGACGATTTTGCTGTCCACTAGCCTTTGTCATCCCCGCGTCCCAGCCGAGCCAGCTGGCGGCCGAAGTGCTGGGCGATAAGGTGCTCCAGGCAGTAGTTCGACCCGTGCAAGCGATGCCTCTCGCAGTGAACCTTGCGGCAAGGCTGCTTGCCTTCCTTCAGCTCGCCAAGGTGCTCGGCCAGACGGGCAAGGCAGTAGGCGCGCATAGTGGAGGCACGGTCGAGGTCCTTGAGCCTACGGACGTCGGCAGGATAAGGCCGGCACAAGATGGGCGGCGCCTCGATCTCCTCGGGCCACACGCTAACCCAGAGCGCGCCGCACCCAGGGCACTGGCGCAGTTCTTCCCACTCGGCCACCTCAAGCACCGGCCAGCGCATGACACTGTCATCTTCCAGGCGAAACCAGTCTGGGCGCTCT
>PMJE01000476.1:5490-10435 GCA_003157315.1 Myxococcales bacterium
GAATTTCAATCAGTAGTGCTAGGGTTGCCACTATACTAGGTTGCGATGTCTGACGTGCTTCACACCCTACGAGAACGCGGATTTGTGCAACAAGTGAGTGATGAATCGGGCCTGGCCGCCCTGCTCGGCAAGGGCCCTGTCTCTTACTACTGTGGATTCGATCCCACCGCTTCCAGCCTGCATGTGGGGAGCATGATCCCGCTCATGGCACTGGCACACCTGGCGCACGCCGGGCACCACCCGATCGCCGTGCTGGGGGGAGGAACCGCCATGGTGGGCGATCCCAGCGGCAGGACCGAGCTGCGCCAGATGCTCACGGTCGAGACGATCGGAGAGAATTGCAACCAGATCGAGCCGCAGGTCCGCCGTTTTCTCGGCGCTGCGGGCGAGCACGCCTTGGTGTTGGACAACGCCGAGTGGCTGGTGCCGCTCAATTATCTGGAGTTCCTGCGCGAGATCGGGCGGCACTTCAGCGTCAACCGCATGCTCGCCGCCGAGGCCTATCGCCTTCGCCTAGAAAAGGGGCTTTCCTTCATCGAGTTCAACTACCAGCTTCTGCAGGCCTATGACTACTTGGTGCTCCACCGTCGCTACGGCTGCATGTTGCAAATCGGTGGTGACGACCAGTGGGGGAACATTTTGGCCGGCACCGATCTCGTCCGCCGCCTTCACCAGGCGGAAACCTATGCCCTCACCTTTCCCCTCATCACCACGGCATCGGGCGCCAAGATGGGCAAGACCGCTGCCGGCGCCGTATGGCTTTCGCCAGAAAGAACCAGCCCTTTCGATTTCTATCAGTACTTCGTCAATGTGGACGATCGCGACGTGATCCGATTCCTCAAGCTGCTCACCTTCCTGCCGCTCGACCAGATCGCCCGCTACGCGGCCTTGCAAGGCGCCGATCTGCG
Source organism: Myxococcales bacterium (assembly GCA_003157315.1). The sequence goes on from PMJE01000476.1 coordinate 6,399, forward strand.
CGCTGCCAAACAGGCGCTGGCCTACGCGGTGACCGAAACGGTTCACGGCAAGGAAGCAGCCGACAGGGCGCAAAACGCAGCGCAAGCGGCGTTCGGAGGCGGCAGCACCGGTGACCTCGTGCCCACCTATTCCGTCACCTCTGCAGCCCTGACGGAAGGGCTCAAGATGGTAGATCTCTTGCACGCCTCGGGCTTGGCTGGCTCAAAGAGCATTGCCCGCCGATTGGTTGAGCAGGGCGGGATCAGACTGGGCGAGCGCAAGGTGATGTCGGTCGACGACTTGATCCGGCCAGACGAGATCGCGGCCGAGGGCACGCTTCTTCATGCCGGCAAAAAGCACCTGCGCCGGATCGTCGTGGGCGACTAGCCGGTATCAAAGTTCTTTGCGCATCCAAATCGCGGTCTTCGATCGTGCCATCTGGTACTCGTCGGTGGCGGCCACTGCCGTGGTCACGTCCTTGCGATCGATGACATCGAACCCTAGCTTTTCGCCAACTGGGCCTTGCGCCTCGTCGATAACCAGGTACAGGTGCAACGCCCCTTCGGCGCGCGCCTTGCGCATGGCATTTTCCAGCAGCAGGTAGCCCAGGCCTTCCCCCCGTCGTTCGGGCGCGACGGCAAGCAGCCGCAGCAAAGCATCGTCTCCGGTGGGCTCGATGGCCACGCATGCGGCGATAGCGTCGACGCCTTCGCCGACTGTTGGGATGAGCAAGAAGCTCGGCCAGCTCCGGTTCAGGTCAGCGTGGGTGATTCCCACCCGGCTAAGCAGGTGGCCAATCGCTCCCTGGTCCTCGGCCCGCGCGCTACGCACCGGATCGCCCAGCCGCTGCAGCAGCTTGTCGTGCAGTCCCCCGTAGTCGCCCGAGCTCATGATGACCACCGTGTCCCCGGGGGCCGCGCGCCCAGCCAGGTGCTCCACCGTGGCGGGCACGCCCGCGACGAGTCGGGCCGGCACCTCGCGACTGCGCAGATCGGCCGCGAGACGTTCCACGTCCAGCCGGGCTTCGGCCGGCACCTTTTCTGGGGCGTGCAGCGGGGCCAGCACCACCTCGTCGGCCACCGCCAGGGCGTCGACAAAATCGTGTTGGAAGACCGAACGCCGGCTAGTGGCCGAGCGCGGTTCGAAGGCCACGATCAACTTGCCCGGGCCGTAGCGGCCCTTGAGTGCGCCCAGGGTTTCACGAATCGCGGTCGGGTGATGGGCGAAATCGTCGACCACGGTGACGCCGGCAGCCACACCCGCGATCTCCTGGCGCCTTTTCACGCCGAGGAAGCGCCGTATGGCTTGCGCGATGGCCGGCTGTTCGGCGCCCAGCACGTGGGCGGCCGCGATCACACCGGTCAGATTCTCGAGATTGAAGATGCCGGCCATGCCCACGTCCAGGGTGCCCATCACTTTGCCAGCGCGGGCCAGCCGCAGGATGGTCCGTCCTCCCAGCTTTCTGCCAGTCACTTCAAAGGTCCAATCACCGTCGGCGCCAGGGCGACCGTAGGTCGTAACCCCGCAGCGCGCGGCGCGCGCCACCTCCATGGCGCCGGGCGAGGCGGCACATACCACCAGATGTCCGTCGGGCGGGATGAGCGCAATGAATTCGCGAAAGGCGTCCTTGACCGCCGCCTCGTTGGCAAAGATATCGGCGTGGTCGAATTCCACCGAAGTCAGAATCACGATCTGCGGGCGGTAGTGCAGGAACTTGGATTTCTTGTCGAAGAACGCGGTGTCGTATTCGTCCCCCTCGACCACGAACTCGGGTCCCGCGCCCAGGCGCCAGGAGCGACGGAAGTTGAGCGGCACGCCGCCAATGAGAAACGAAGGGTCCCGGCCCGCCTGAGCAAGCACGAATGACATCAACGACGACGTGGTGGTCTTACCATGGGTTCCCGCCACCACGACCGAGCGACGGGAGGTGAGGAACAGCTCGGATAGCAGGGCGGGAAACGAGATGAGGGAAATGCGGCGCTCCGTCGCAGCCAGCACCTCTACATGGTCGCGCCGGCAGACATTGCCCACCACCACCCGGTCAGGGGCCCAGTCGAGATTCGCCGGCCGAAAGCCTTCCATCACCAGGATGTTCTGCTCGGCGAGCTGGGTCGACATGGGCGGATACACATGCTCGTCAGAGCCGCGCACCTCGTGGCCAGCCGCGCGCAGCAGCCCGGCCAAGGAGCCCATGCCGGTTCCGGCGATGCCAATCAGGTGCAACTTCATCGAATGTCGGCCGACGACGGCAGAAAGTCAGGGAGGATGGGGCAAAAGGACAAGATCGGGTCTGTATCTCCACCGCCGACGGTCATCTGTCAACTGTCGACTTTGCTCTTGGGCACCACCCTGACCGCGGTGCAACGCTTTGGCTCGTCGCCCACGCTGAATGATCAGGCACGACACCAGGAATCTCGAGATCGAGACGACCCGTCGCCTTGAGCCGCTCGACCACGCCGCGCACGGGCTCCGAGTCGAGGTCCGCGCGTCGGATCTTCCACGGCGCGTAGGGCACGACCTGCCGTACAGGAAGAAGGCCAGCCTCGAACATTCTTGCGATGGTCGTGTTGCTCACGCTGAGGTACCAGACGGCCCACGGGCTGGTGCCAGACCCACGCCCACGGGCTGGTGCCCACGGGCTGGTGCTCACGGGCTGGTGCCAGACACGCCCACGGGCTGGTGCCAGACGCTTCTTGAGAGCTTCTTGCGACGCGAGGGCGGAGGCGGATTCCGAATGGTCCACAACTATTTTCCGCGATTGCCGAAAACCAGGCATGCCACGACCACTGCGCTTCGTCCCTGAGAATGGCCTCGTCGAGATCACCACCCGNNTCATCCACGCCTTCGTCGTGACCTCCAACCATGCGCACTACATCTTGTCGCCCACCACCGCCGAGCAACTCGCCAGGTTCATGCAGTTCGTGAATACGAACATCGCCAAGGAAGCCGGGAGGCTGCACCAGTGGCCGGAACGGCTGTGGTCGCGACGTTACCGTTCCATCGTCGTTGCCGACGACCAGGCCGCCCTGGCGCGCCTCCGCTATGTGCTGGCCCATGGCGCGAAGGAAGGGCTGGTGGACGACGGTCCCGGCTCTTGGCCAGGCGCGAACTGCATCGCTGCCCTGGCCAGGGCTGAGATGCTACGCGGAACCTGGTTCGACAGAGGAGCCGAGTACAAAGCCAGGCAACGGGGCGAAACTGTCTTGGCCATGCAGTTCGCCACCAGATACGACGTCAGGCTGACCCCGCTGCCATGCTTGCAGCACCTCACCAGGAGCCAGCATCAAGCCGAGATTCGGCACATCGTGAAAGAGATCGAAGTGCAGGCCGAGGCGGTGAATCGGACCAAAGGACGCCGGCCCATGGGTGTGGCGGCGATTCTCGCGCAGGATCCACATTCACGACCGGCGACGACCGACCGCAGCCCGGCTCCCTTTGTCCACGCGTCGGACAAGAAGACGGAGCTGGAGTTTCGCGCCAAGTATCGCGCGTTCGTCGACGCGTTCCGCGCCGGTGCCGCGCGACTGAAGAAACGTGCGGCTGCCCTTGCGGACATGTTCCCCCTGTGGTCTTTTCCGCCCGCCTTGCCTTTCAATGCCCCGGCCTGAGCAGGGACAGCTTGCCAATACGCCTCGCCCACGCCACCGCAGAGACAGCGAAGGGAGGAGCCTACCCGGATCTCTCTGATCCGTCGAAATTCGGCAGGTCGGAGTCCGTTCTTTGTCATGGCTGACCGTGCGAAGCCTTCCCTCGAGTCTCCCGGCCGTCCTATTCGTGCATTGCCAACCTCTTCATCGACGCTTTCGGCCGCCGCTACCCCACGTCTAGGATAGCCTCCGGCAAGACTCTGGAACCACGCCTCCGGAGTGGGTGCACCACGCTGCTCGCTGCTCCCAGTTCACTGGGGAACGCAGCGGGGATCCCGCGGGGCGAGTTGGGTGGCGAAGTCCTTGACCACCAGCACGAACTGGACGCGGAAATCGCGCAGAGCACCGCCGTCCTGCATGTGCTGGCCACCCGAGGTATCCCACTTGAGCGCCGACACCACGGTCGAACC
>PMJE01000306.1 GCA_003157315.1 Myxococcales bacterium
CTCCATCACGCCCGCGATGACCTGCCCCAGCCCGCCGTAACACAGCCCCATGGCCAGGATCATGCTGGAAAGCGCGATGAGCCCGGCGTTGTGCAGGTTCAGCAGGACAGTGGTCATGCCGAATCCCATCAGGCCCAGGGGCGCGGGGTTGGCGGTAGTGTCTTTGATGATGGTTTCGGTGCTGTCCATGGCTCTACCTCTCTGCCCAGCCGCGTGGAGCTGATCCTGCGTCGCCCGCTGTCCGCCGATGCGATCCGTCCAACCTCGCTGGCGTCCAAAATGGTGCCCCTACCCTTCGGGGGGGTCAAGGAAAGACCTCGCCAAGCTTCACCTTCCTCACCTTGCTACACCCTCTCGCTGGCGATCGGCTGGCGCTGGAGTGGAAAGAGCGAGTTCCGCGCGGCGCCCAAGCTTGACATTCTGAACGGCATGGAAAGGCCATTTCCGTTTCAAGTTTACCCGAACAACTGGGCCGGTGGGGTGGATCGGGCGCGGCCAGGGGCCGTTGTCACATCAAGGATGCGCGGCCGCCCTCGCCCGCCACGTGCGCCTCGATCAGCTCCAGCAACTCGGCTACCTGGAATGGCTTGTGGATACAGGCCAAGCCTGGGCTCTCGAGAAACCGCCGCGCCTCCGGCGAGCAGGCGCCACCGGTGATGAAGATAAACCGTTGGGCCAGCTCGGGCCAGCGCTGCCTGACCGTCTCGTACAGCTCGGAGCCCGACATGTCGGGCATCTGCAGGTCGCACAACACCACGTCGAAGCCACGATCCTGGCCGAACAAGCGCAGCGCCTCTTTGGCTCCCAGCGTGGTTTCCACGTCGTGGTGACTGATCAACATCCGACGGTACGCCTTGAGCAGCAGCGCCTCGTCGTCCACCGCCAGCAGGCGCCGACGCTGCACCGCCTTGCTCGAGGGCAAGGTCTTGGGCCGCCCTACCACGCCCGCGCCAGCCGCGGGTAGTCGCACGCGGAACAAAGCCCCGCGGCCCGGTACGCTCTCGGCGGTCAGCTCACCACCCAAGGAGCTCACAATATCGCGCGAGATGGGCAGCCCCAGTCCAGTACCTACGCCCGGCGGCTTGGTGGTGAAGAACGATTCGAAGATGCGTGGCATGACTTCCATCGAAATGCCCGGGCCGTTGTCTTCCACTTCGATCACCACGTGTTCTCCGTCGTCGTAGCTGCGCACATACAACCGGTTGCGCTTGGGATTCCCTGCGGCCAGGGCATGTGCGGCATTCATCAACAGATTGAGAAACACCTGGCCCAGCCGGGCGGCGCTAGAGCGCACGCGCCGGGTCGCGCGCAGATCTCTCTCCACTTGCGCTCGGTAGCGGAGTTCGCTGCGCAGCATGGTCAACGACGAGTCCACCGCGGCGTTCACGTCGGTGAGCAGGCTGGCGTCCTCGTCCACACGGGAGAACGCATGCAAGTCGCGCACGATGCGATGGATGCGGGCCATGCCCTCCTTTGACTCGTGCACGATGTTCATCGCTTCAAAAAGGATGTCGCTAAACCCCAGTCGGTTCGCGGCCTGGGGGTCTGTCTTGGGTTTGCCGTCTGAAGACTGCAGGAGTTCGGCCAATGCCTCCAGATTGGCCAGCACGAAGGATGCCGGGTTGTTGATCTCGTGCGCAACCCCGGCGGCCAGCATGCCGATGGAAGCCAGCTTCTCCGACTGCAAGCGCCGCACCTCACGGTCGCGCACGTCGGTCACGTCGCGCACATAGAGCAAAACCCGCCGCCCCGCCGCAGGATATGCGCGCGCTTCGAACTGGCGCCCGTGCAGGGAAAAGGTCCGGTCCAGGGTTGCGTTCTTGGCGGCGGCGTCGCGGGCCAAAACCGCCAGCCTCTCGCGCATGGATGGATCCGCCCCCGCTTCAGCCGGGCCTCCGGAGAACAGGCGCTCGCCCGAAGGCAAGCGAGCGGAGTCCGGCTCGCCCCGCATGCGACGGAGGGCATGGTTCTCGATCTGCACATGGCCCGACGCATCGACTAGCAAGAGTCCATCCTCGATGACGTTGAAGGTGTCACGAAGGGCATCGCGCTCGGCACGCAACTCGCCCGCCAGCTCCTCCAGTTGGCGGGTGCGTTCCACCACCTTGCCTGCCAGCTCGATATTGTGGCGACGAACCTCATCAGCAAGCGCTTTCGAGCGCAGGACTGATCCTACGCGCGCAACCAGTTCTAGCGGTTCGATGGGCTGCACGATGAAGTCCGCCGCGCCCATGTCGAGACCGCGCAAACGGTTTTCCACCGGGCTCTGCGCGGTGGCCAGCAGCACGACCGGGACAGCCGCGGTCTTGTCATTGGCGCGAACCCGCCGGCACAGCTCGAATCCGTCCATCCCGTGCGTGTGGGTGCGCGCGAGTACCAGGTCCACGCCGCCCTCTTCGATCAAGCGCAGGGCCGCGGCCCCGTCAGGTGCCTCCACCAGCTTGTGTGTGCCGAGCGACCTCAGCGCGTCCAGGACCGCAGCGCGGTTCTCACTGTCATCGACAACCACGAGAATGCACGCCATCGCCCGTCCTGATTCCTACGTCCCGCCTGCCCAGTCGGGAAAGCATGTACGCATGGATGACGGAGGACTCCCCGGGCGCAGTCCGCTAATCCGCCACAATCGTCTGGGGTATGCGTTACGCATGGAGTGAAGGGAGTGGCTATTATCCGCCCTTACCCGACACCTTTTCAAGTCCGCGAGCATGTGGTCCGCCGCGAGCATGTGGGACAGCGTGGGGACGGGTAGGCGGACGCAACCCGCAACGCAACAAGCGTTGTATAGTCTCGCCNNGCTGCGCTTTTCGTTCGAGGACCTAGTCCTGCTACGCAAGGCGGAAGGGCTGGTCGAGCAGCGCATCCCCGCCCGCCACGTGCGCGATGCCATCAGGAAGATACGCGACGGCCTGCCCGCCGGCACCTCGGTCCACCAGGTCGCACTTTCCGAGGAAGGCCAGCGCGTGATCGCGGACGACGGGCACAGCCGCTGGCACCCGGAATCGGGCCAGACCGTGTTCGATTTTCAAGGTCCTTTGCCTGACAGCGGCGGTGCCACGGTGACATCTCTGGGCGACGCCCGCACGGGTGCATCACCTACTGCACGCCAGGACCAGCCACTCACGGCGCGCGACTTCTACAAGCGTGGCTGCTTGCTGGAAGCCAGCTCACCCGATGAAGCCGGCGATGCCTACCGGGCGGCGCTGGAACTGGAACCCGAGTTTGCCGACGCGCATGTGAACCTGGGCCGCCTGCTGCATGAGGTAGGCGATGTGTACGCGGCCCTGGTGCACTACCGGGCAGCGCTCTCGTTACGCCCGGGCGACGCCACCGCGGCCTTCAACGTCGGTGTGGCCCTGGAGGATCTAGGCGCAACGGTTGATGCGATTGCCGCCTATCGCCGCGCGCTGGAATGCGATGCCCGCAATCCCGACGCCCACTACAATCTGGCGCGCCTCCTGGAACAAGATGGCAAACCCGACTTGGCGGTNNACAGTGCCGAGGACATGCGGCGCCTGGGCATGCGTCTTGGACAAGCCATGGGCGTGGGCGACGTGGTCGCGCTGGTCGGCCCGCTGGGCAGCGGAAAGACCACCTTCGCGCAAGGGCTGGCGCAGGGATTGGGCGTGGCAGCCGACCGCCATGTGGCAAGCCCCAGCTTTGCCCTGGTCAACGAGCACCCAGGCCGCACGCCCTTCGTGCACGTCGATCTCTACCGGCTACGCACGCGCGCTGAGCTGCCTGAGCTGGGCATCGAAGAAGCCTATGATCGCGCGGCCACTGCTATCGAGTGGGCCGACCGCTTTCCTGAGGTCCTGCCGGTCGATCATTTGCAGATCACGCTGGCCGTGCAAGAGACTGGCCGGCGCCAACTTGACCTGCATGCCAGAGGACCGCGAGGGCAAGCGCTGGCGGCGGTGTTGACGAGAACTTGATCGCTGGCTCCAGCCTCCCTATGGTAGGGAGGTGGACATCATCCAGGTGATTTTTGGGGACCTACGCCAACTGGTGCCGCGCCCTTACTGCGAGTTCGTGCTGGTGGCGACGGCCTTTCTGTGCGGCGCCTTGGTGGGCTTCGAACGCGAAAAGGGACACAAACCGGCCGGCCTGCGTACCATCATCTTGATCTGCGTCGGGTCGGCCATTTTCACTGTGGTGTCGACCAGCCCAGCCCTGGGGGGCCACGAACCAGCTAGAATCGCCGCCCAAATCGTGACCGGGGTCGGTTTTCTGGGCGCAGGATCCATCCTGCGCGACCGCCACCACATCACTGGCCTGACCACGGCCGCCACCATCTGGGCCAGCTCAGGCATCGGCCTTGCGGTGGGCGCAGGCTACGCGGCAGCGGGCGTGGTCCTGTCCGCGGCCGTGCTGGTCACGCTAGGCTGGGTCCGCCATCTGGAAGTCGTGCTCAATGGCCCGTGCCAGGTGCACCGCGTGCTGGTGGTGTACCAGCCCGGCCAAGGCAAGACGCGGGTTCGCATCACCGCGCTGCTCGACGAGGCCAAGGGCCACATCGCCATCGGCGAGGACAAGCAACGGCCGGAAGGCCTGCGCGAACTGAGCGTCGAATACTGCGGCTTTCACCGCGACCACCGCTGCGTGCTCGCCCAGTTGGCAGATGTGCCGGGCGTGGAAGCGCTGGAGACCATCGCGTAGCCCGTATTGGTTAGCGTTTTCTCACAGAGAGCACAAAGAGCGCAGAGGCCAGATGGGAAGAAAGTCGGATCGAAATCCAACCCTCCCCTCTTCTCTTCCGCCTCCCCGGTCTAACTGACCTCTGTGCAAAGGAGCTAACTACGGCCCCGACACTATGGTTCGTAGGTCGGCCTCGCTGCGCCGCAGGCCCTTCTCTTCGAACCACACCACGAAGTCGCAACCTTCTCGCCAGCGCGAGCAACCCCACCCGCGCTTGCCGGTCATGAGATGGCCCACCCGGCAGCGTGGACAAAACAGATCGCTGACGCTGTCGCCGGGGGGTGTCTCGGGCTGGCTGGTCGAAGTGACACGAGTCGCCTGGTTCGCCGGAGGGCGCGCCTTGCTGGGAGCGGACTTGCGACTTCTCCCGGCGCCGCGTGCTCGCGCCCACTTCTTCCCCTTGCCCGTAGTTGCTGCCGGCAGCGGCACTGCGCGCATGGGAGCGGCGGCACGAATGGCGTCGACCAGTTCATGCACGTAGCGGGCTATGTCGGCCATGAAGGTGTCGCGCTTGTCTTCACCGCGCGCCATGCGGGCCAGGCGTGCCTCCCAAGTACCGGTCAGCTCAGGTGAGGCCAGGCTGGGCACCGGCAACCCGTCGATGAGCGCCATGCCCACTGGCGTAGCGACAAGATGCTTGCCCTCGCGGGCCACGAAGCCGCGCTTGAGCAGGGTCTCTATGGTGGCCGCGCGCGTGGCCGGGGTGCCCAGGCCGCTATCCTTCATCGCTGCTCTCAATTCCTCATCATCCAGCGCGTCCGAGAACCCGCGCAGGTCTTCTATTCCGTCGCGCGAAGAACCATGCCCGGCCGCGCCGGGCTCCGGCCGCGCGATGGACTTGCCCGCGTTCTCCATGGCTGACAGCAGAGTCGCCTCACTGTGCCGCGCAGGCGGCTTGGTCTTCTTGGCCAGCGTCTCGAAGCTGCCCTCCAGGCGTTGACCCTCGGCCAGCGGCGGCAACACCGCTGGCTCATCCTCGTCACCCTCTTTCTTCTTGCCCCTTTTCGCCCCGGACTTGTCCTCCGCGTCCTCTCCGCCAAAGCCAGCCACCTCTTGCCACCCAGCGACCAGCCGCACCCTGCCGCGTGCCTGGAAGCGGTCCGGTGGCGGGGGCGCGGCCGCGACCAGCGGCACCTCATCCGCAGGCGCAGCCCCGGGCTTGTCCTCGCGCTTGTCGCTTCTGGCAGGTGCAGATTCAGCTGCACGCCCCACCCTCACCACTACCTCGGTCTGTGCGAATTCGGCGTCGGGATAGAAAGCCCCGAGAAATCGCCGCGCCACCAGATCGAAGATCCGGCGCTCGTTCCGCTCCAGCGCGTCCAGCTTGGCGGACTTGCCGGTGGGCACGATGGCGTGGTGGTCCTGAATCTTGCTGTCGTCGAAGAAGCGCTTGCTGGGCCGTGGCTGATTCGCCAAAAGCGTCCGCGCGAAGGGCGCGTATTCGTCAAGTTCGGCCAGGCCGGCGAAGATCTTAGGCAAGGTGGCCGCCATGTCGCTCGACAGGTGACGCGAATCGGTGCGCGGATAGCTCAGGATCTTGTGCCGTTCGTACAGCGCCTGCGCCGCATCCAGGGTCGCCTGCGCCGACAGGCCGAAACGCTTGTTGGCGGTCCGTTGCAACGAGGTCAGATCGAAGAGCAGCGGCGCCGGCTCGCGGGTCTTGCTCTGCTTCAGGCTCTCCACCACCGGGCCCTCCGGATCGCCGGCGACGCCATGCGCGCGACAGCGATCGCGCACGTCAGTAGCTACGTTCGCGCTGGCAAAGCGGCTGGCCTTGTCCAGCGACCAGCTCGCCGCGAAATGCGCACCGTCCGTCGTGGCCAGTTCGGCCTTCAATTGCCAGTAGTCCTGCGCTACGAAATTCTGGATGGCCCTTTCGCGTTCCACCAAAATCGCCAGGGTGGGCGTTTGCACGCGACCGATGGAATACAGCATGGAGTCCGGTCCGGTGCGGTGGCGGACAGTCACCGCACGCGTGGCGTTCAGCCCCACCAGCCAGTCCGCCTCTGACCGGCAGCGAGCAGCGTCGGCCAGCTTCTCAAGCTCTGACCCAGGTTTCAGGGTTGCGAAGCCATGGCGAATGGCCTCGTCGGTAAGCGAGGAGATCCAGAGCCGCCGGATGGGCAACCGGCTGCCGGCAAGCTGATACACGTAGCGAAAGATGAGCTCGCCCTCGCGGCCAGCGTCGCAGGCGTTGACCACCTCGGAAAAGCGCTTGTCGGAGAGCAGCCGGCACACCTGGTGGAGCTGTTCGCGCGTACCCAGCACCGGCCGCAGCTTGAACTCCGAGGGGATCATGGGCAGCGTGTCGAGTCGCCAAGCCTTCCAGCGGCCGTCGTAGCTGGCCGGCTCTTCCAGTTCGACCAGATGGCCCACGCACCAGGTGATCACGCGGTCCTTGCCGTCAAAGCAGTGCTTGCCCGCCGGCCGCACGCCTAGCACGCGGGCAAGGTCGCGCGCGACCGAGGGTTTTTCGGCGATCACCAGTTGCACCATGTGAGTTTATCGGAAGTCGCGCGAAGAAGGTGCGTGGTGATCGATGGATTCCTTGCTGGCAAGGCTTTTCTGCAGTATCGCAAGCGGGGCGGCGCGCGCTTGCTGCCGTTGCCCGATTTCTACATCGGTGCGCACGCCGCGGTCCGGGGTTATCGTCTGCTCACTCGGGATGCCGCCCGCTACCGGAGCTATTTCCCGACGGTAGATCTCGTGACGCCAGCCTGACGATGGCTGGTCACCGCACCGGATCGAGCAGGCGTCCCCTTTCGCTGCTCGCCTGCACCGGCCGGTGCAACACGATCTCACGGCCGGCCTTGCGGCCTTGCTCGTAGGCCTCGGTCCGGTACAGGCCGATGCCTCCGCCGCGGGTGGTGCGCGGATAACGCTGGCGCAGATAGCCGGCCAGCTCTGGATCCCCCACCCAAACCAAACCCTCGCGCCGACTTTCGGCAACACCTGACTTCAGTTTCTCGTCGAAACCGATCATCACCCCGCTCATGAAACGCCGCCGATCGCGGTTGCTGGCAATGCCGTGCCGGCGCCTGTGCTCATGCCACAGTCGCTCCGCGGTCTCTAGCAGGAATCCGTGCACGTACGCTGCCACTTCCAGATTGGACAGGGTGCCGCAGATCTCCAGCACCCGGCCGCGCCGCCCCTCGCTCGCCACATAGTAAGGCACCCAGATCACCTCGACGAAAAAGTGACGCGCCAGAATGCCTGCCAGCACATGCTCGGCCGCCTCGATGCGGCCGCTCGGCCGGCCCAGGTGCCGGAAGGCGAAGCCCTCGGCGGCCCGAGTCACCGTCTGATCGATGTTGTGCTTGAGCATCAGCCGTTGCGCCGTGTTCATCGCCGCTTCGGCCTCGTGCAGGTTGGGGCTCTCGGCCAGGGCAAGCAGGCGTGCGATCCGGCGCAGCACCGGATTGCCCTCGCCTCCTGCCGCCTGGGGCAGCCCGCGCGCCGACGGATCAAAGCCATGCTGTCGGCACAGATTCTCGAAGGCCGGGCCATGCGCGGTCTGGTCGCCCAAGCCCATCACCTCGTCGACAAACTGGTGCGCGATCTCGTGCTTGAGCACCTCGCGCACCACGCCCCAGGGCTGGTGATAGACCAGCGAGCGCGCGAGCGAAAGCGTGCGGCTGCGGCGATCCCAGAATCCCAGGCGCGCACCCGCATCGTGCAAGGCGAACACCGGCGGCCGCAATCGGCCGCGGAAGTGGTTGCCGCTGATCTCGCGCCAGGTAGCAGCCAGCTCGCGCAACAGCGCCGCTTCCAGGATCTCTCTCATGGTGAAAGCTCCTGCGCTAGCCTGCGCGCCAGCGTGCTCGATCGGCTGACCAGCTCGGGCACGCCGGCATTGTGATAGGCGTTGCCGTGGAAATACAAGCCAGGGTAGCGTCGCTCACCTGCCTCTAGCGCTGCCACCCGTTCCATGTGCCCGAGCGTGTACTGAGGCAACCCGCGCTGGTGGCGTACTATGTGCGCGAACGCCGGCGGCGCGGTCAAGCCCAGCAGGCCACGAAGCTCCGCATCGGCCAAGCCAGTCAGCTCCTGGTCGGACAGGCTCGCCGTCTCGGGATGGCGTGCACCGCCGGTGCGCACCGAGAACAGCCACGACCCGGCCGGCGCGCGATCCGGGAAGATGGCCGAGGCAAAGATGGCACCAACTATCTTCAAATGCTCGGATCCGGGCACGAAGAACCCATAGGCATCAGGCGGCCGTGGCAGCGCCGAGCCCGGATAGCCCAGGTGCACGAGCTCTACCGAAACATAGGGGATGTGCGCGAGGATCTCGGACAAGTCGGAATCCAGCGGCCGGACTACCTGGCAGGCCTGGTGGGCCGGAATGGCCAGCACCAGCAGGTCAGCGTCCAACCTGCTGCTGCGCCCATCTTCTTCGACCGTCAGACGGAAGCCATCTTCGCCACGCTCCACCTGCACGATGCGCACACCCAGGCGAAGCCGGTCGCCCAGTCGGCTGGCCAGCGCCGTGGTCAACTCGTCCAGGCCAGTCACGAACGACGACAGCCGCGGCGCATCGCCGCCTGCGTGCCGCTTGGCCCGTTGCCGCTTCAGATCAGCGCGCATGCCGAGAACCAGGCTGCGATGCTCGCGCTCCAGCGCAGCCATCAGCGGAAACGCGGCCGGCAGGCTGACCGCATCGGGATCACCCGCGTACAGGCCGGAGACCAGCGGTTGCAGTAGGCGTTCACCGGCCCGCGCGCCCAAACGCCGGCTGGCAAAGGCGGTGACTGACTCCTCCTCGCCACGCGCCGAGGGGCCGCGGGGCAAGACCAAATCAGCCAACATGCGCAGCTTGGCCGAAACCGGCAACAGCCGCGAACGGAAAAACGCCGCTGCCGCAAGCGGAGTGTCGTGCAGGCGGCCGTCCACCACCACCAGCCGGCGCTCGCCAGCCGCAAAGGCCGGCAGCACGCGTCCTGCAATGCCCAGGCTGCGCGCCAGGGGAGTGATGCTGTCGTACCGGTCGAGGTAGCTGGCCGGGCCGCGCTCACAGATGTAGCCGTCGCGGCGATCGGTCTCGATCTTGCCGCCTGCCCGCCGCGCACTCTCCAGCACCAGCACGGAAACACCAATCCGTTCCAACTCGAAAGCAAGCGACAGGCCGGAGATTCCGGCACCGGCGACGACGACGCGTTTCATGAGTTCGTGCAAGGCCATAGCAGCGTCATGCGTCCCCCGCAAGAGGCTGCTTCACGGCTTGACCTGCGCATGCAACAGCCCCACGTGCCACTCAAACGCCAAACCGCCACTCGGTGTGTCGGTTGACAACTCCAGGTCATCGGCACCAAAGATCGCGTGCAGCGATCCGCGGCTTTCCAGGGTGGCCAGCAGCGCTTGAGTGTCGGCAAGTCGTTCCTCGATCACCACCGACTCCAGGCGCTTGATGCGCATATCACCTGGCAGCAAGCCGGCCATGTCTTCCATGCGCAAGCCTTGACTGAGCAAGCGACGAAAGTTCCGCCGGCGTGCGTGCAGGTGCCGGGCCAGCCAGCGATTACCATCCGCGCTGCTGAAATGGCGCAAGGGCGCGCTCACCAGAAGCCAGCCCCCAGGCCGCAGCACGCGCAGCACCTCGTCCCCAGCGGCGGGCTGGAACCAGTGCCAAGAGAAATTGGACACCACCACATCCAACGCGGCATGCGCATAGGGCAGCGCCTCGGCCGCCGCGTGGCGCAGGGGAACACCGGCCAGCGCCGGCTTGTGCGCTGCCCGCGCCAGCATTGGCGCCGACACGTCCACGCCCTGCCAGGCAACCCCAGGAAACGCCCGCAAGAGCCCTTCCGTCGCAAACCCGCTGCCACACCCTAGGTCCAGCCCACGCCCCTCGACAAACGGCCCCGCCCCGGCGACCAATCTGGTCAGTAGCGTCCCGTAGAATTCACGGTTGCCAGTGCAGTCGTAGCGTCGTGCCCGCTCGCCATCGCACCACGGGCCCGCGCTGACGTTGCGTTCGGGCGCGACGGTGTTGCGTACGATGCTCGAGCACATGGCGAATCGAGCGCAGTCTTTACCATGTGCCCCGCCGATGTCCCGCCAGCTTTGACCAAGCAACTCTGCGGGCATCGGGCTGCCCTGTGACGAATCGCGATCAGCAGCATCCAACCTCCGGCCCGTGCAAGTGCCACTCTTCGAGGGCATCGGTTAACGGATCCCTACTGTGGCGTACGGTTCAGCCTCTCCACCTGGTAGCCCTGCTCGCGCAAGCGTCCGAGTATTCCCTGGTACACGGTGCTGTCCATCGTCTTGGCACGGCTGAGGATCCACAGGTAGTCACGGCTGGGGTGACCGACGACAGCGTACTCGTAGTTTGCGCCGAGATCGATGATCCAGTAATCGCCCCAGAAGGGTCTGAAAAAACTCACTTCCAACTTGGCGTTCGTGGTTTGGTCGACCACCCGGGCCAGCCCCTTCGCCGAGTCCTCCTTGCCGGCGAGCGAGCCCTTGCGGCAGCGGTTGAGCACGTTGATTTCGCCCTCGCCGCGGATGGTATAGGTGGCGCTCGTGCCCGTGCAGCCAAGCTGGAATCGCTGTGGGAAGCTCGCGATGTCGTACCAGGTCCCCAGGTAGCGCTGCAGATCCACGCGCGGCACTGTCCGCAGCTCGGGCAAGCCCAGGCGCGCAGTTGAGGTCTTCGCACAGCCAGCTAAGGCAACCCAAACGAGCAGGAGGCTCGCGAGTCTTGCCGGCCAGGTTGCTCTCGGGTTGCGTTTCATGGGTGTCCCTGCTGTTGCCCAGCCTAACACTACTACGATGGCTGAAGCCGCGGTTCGGTTACGCGGTTCTGCAGCGCGAATCGATGCACGGCCATGGCCGGTGGAGGTTCGGCAGGACATGCTTGTCAGGTCCTGCGCGTGCCGGCGCGGCCAACGGGAGTGAAGAAACATGACCATGGAGAGTGAACCCCACCCATCGAGCGGACCGATGCCGGTCATCTTCGCGGCCCACGGCGCGCCCATCCTGCTCGACGATGCCGTGTGGATGGCTGAGCTCGCCGCGTGGGGCAAGGCGATGCCGCAGCCCAAGAGCATCCTGATGGTTTCGGCTCACTGGGAAGCGCGGCCCACGACATTGGGCGCTACCCGGACGGTGCCGCTCATCTACGACTTCTTCGGCTTCCCCGATCGCTACTACCACACCCAGTACCCCGCTCCTGGCGCACCCGAACTCGCCGCACGCGTCCGTGATCTCTTGCGCCACAACAGCCTCGCGGTTGTCGACGATCCGGCGCGCGGGCTCGACCACGGGGCCTATGTCCCGCTGGTGGCGATGTACCCCGACGCCGATGTTCCTGTGCTGCAGATCTCGATGCCCGGCCTCGATGCCCACGAACTCTTCCAGCTTGGCCAGGCGCTGGCGCCACTTCGCAACGAGGGTGTGCTGGTGTTTGGCAGCGGTTTTCTCACGCACAACATGCGCTACGCATTCCGCCCGGGCATTCCGCCATGGGCGAAGCAGTTCGACGCATGGACCGCCGACGCGCTTCTGCGCTTCGACGTGGACGCGCTCATGGATTTTCAAGTCCGCGCCCCGGCGGCCAAGATGGCTTTGCCCACCTGGGAGCACTACGCGCCTGTGCTGGTGGCGGCGGGAGCGGTCGGCAACCGGCGACCCACAACCAGTTTTCCCATCACCGGCTTTTGGCTGGAGGGGGCATTCACCAAGCGATCGGTCCAGTTCGACTGAGCGTGACGGCCTCCCGATTCCTCCCGCCCGCGACTACTATCTACTAGTAGCAACGGGCGACGCGAAATAGAGAAAGTATTCGAACTGGCGCCCGGCGCGCATGACGTCGAAAGCGACCTCGTCGCACTGGCCGAATACCTCGGTCAGCGCATCCTGCAGTCTGGTTGACCGAGACGATGACCAAAACCCAAGCAGGCCACCCGCGCGAAGCTTGCTGAGTGACGTTTCGAGAAATGGCGACAGATAGAGCGACGCATTTGACTGGTGAACGATGAAGTCGGGACCGTTGTCCACGTCCATCAAGATGAGGTCCACGCTGCCAGGCGAAAGCGATTCCACATAGGTGCGTATGTCGGCGACATGCACCTGCACCCGCGGGTCCTGTAGAGCCGCTCGCGCATGAGGCAGCAAGCCCTGCCGCGCCCAATCCACCAGCAGGCTTTCGATCTCCACCACGTGGATCGCACGCGGCACCGGGGATGCGGCTACCTCCAACAAGGTGAACCCGAGGCCAAGTCCTCCTATCACGACAATCTCAGGATGGGACACGCGTGCCAACGATTCGGACGCGAGTTTGCGTTCGGTCGTGCAGTCCTCCGAATCCATCAAAAAGACCCCATTGCAGATCAGTTCACACACGGTTAACGAAGCCTCGTCGCCTCCTCGACTTCGCCGGCGGAGGACGAGTTCTCCGAACTTGCTCGTTCCGCGGGCGATTGTCTCGGGGATCACTTTGGCGAATCAGCATTCTGCCCGAGCGGCATACCGGCGGCGAGGGAAGAACTTGGCACCCCGCAGAATCACTGTCGGATCCAGCTGACGATGAACGTCCCATGCGGGGAAAGGTCGGCATCTGTCCACGGGCCGCCGGCGGGAGCGCTAGACGCCAGAAGATTGCTCGAATCAGAGCCTCTGGCAAGCTTCCAGGCCGTGCCGCCTATCCCATTCGTTGCCATCCAGGTAAACCAGTTGTTGGCTTCGGGTTCGCAGAGCTTGCCGTCAAGACCGCCATCGGCGTTGGTGGCGCCGAATTCGGTTACGAAGAGGGCAACTCCCTTCGAGATGGCCGTGTCTCCCTTGGTTCGCAGCCACTGGGTGTGGGAACAGGAATACCAGTGAAGGGTGTAGAGCAGGTTTGTCCCGACCACAGGATCCGCGGCCGCCTTGTCAACATCCTGTGAGTATGTTGGCGTTCCCATGATGATGAGGTTGTCCGGGTCCTTGGCGCGAATCGCTGCCACGATGGCCGTGTGGTACGGCTTGATCTGTGCCCAGGTGACGTTCACCGGCTCGTTGTAGTCTTCGTAGAGTATGTTCGGGCAAGACCCGTACTTTGTGGCCAGGTTGGTGAAGAAGGTGACTGCCTGGGACTGGGTGTTCTGCGCATCCCCGGAATGCCAGTCAACAATCACGTACATACCCAGGGAAAGCGCATTGCTCATGATGGTGTCGATCCTGGCCTGCATGGCCGTTTCATTGCCGATGTATCCACCCGACACGTCGGTTCCCATGGCAGCACGCAGTATCTGAACCTTCCAGGTATCGCGCATGGACTGCATCCCGGCCTTGCCTTCGGCGTCCTGCTTGCCCTCCCAGTTCAGCCAGTAACTGCTGATGCCTTTCATCTGGTAGGGATTCCCAGCCTGGTCCTGGATCTTGGTTCCGACGACCTTCAATTGACCATGGGTCGCAACCGGGGAGCCAGCTGGTGCGGGGAAGCTACAGCCGGGCATAGCACCAATTCCACCCCCTCCCGTCGTTCCGCCATTTCCGGTCGTTCCGCCATTTCCGGTTGCGCCACCAGTTCCGGTCGTTCCACCAGCCCTGGTCGTTCCCCCCGTTCCGCTCGTTCCGCCGGTTCCAGTCGTTCCGCCTGTTCTGGTCGCGCCACCGGTTCCGGTCGCGCCGCCGGTTCCGGTCGCGCCGCCGGTTACACCGCCGGTTCCGGTCGCGCCACCGGGGCCGAGCACGCCGCCTGTGGCCGTCCATTCACTGTCGGCCAGGTCCGATGCGTCCGAAGTGGCTCCATCTGACCTCGGGCCATGCAATGAGGTGTTGCCACAGGCCGAAAGCCCAATCACGGCCGCGAGGAGGGTGAGGTTCGACAAGGCTACCTTCGCGCGCAAGTGAGTCTTCATGAAAATGTCCTCCGAATTGGGCGTCCAGAGAAGCACTAAGGATCATAGGTGCCTTGCGAAAAATGGCAATGGCCCGGTCAGTAACTTCGATCCGGGTCCGCGAGATGCTGTCTAGCCCGGGGCTACTCGCCGATGACGATGCGGCGGAGGTGCTTCTTGCCTGCGTAAAGAAGGGTGCCATCCGCCGCGATTTCGTCTGGACGGACTAGCTCGTCAACCGACGTCACCTTGCGCTCGCCCAGTCTGACCCCGCCCTGCTCAATCAATCGGCGAGCGATGCTCTTTGACACCGCCAAGCCTGCAGCGTGCAACAGATCCACGATTCTCCGGCCGGCGGCCAAGCTGGTCGCGGTGACCGAATACGTTGGCACCAGGTCACCGGTGCCGCCGCCGAAGGCC
>PMJE01000064.1:0-783 GCA_003157315.1 Myxococcales bacterium
TTGAGCTTGTCGAACTGAGCCACGATGTAGTCTTCCTGACCCCAATTGTCCCTGCCCGGCGAAGCACGACCCCAGGTGTGCGTCTGGCCCATGAGCGCGAACAAGTAGGGGTCATAGCAGTGCACCGACAGAATCAACCGGTTCTTCGCCGAGTCGATCGGTAGTTTGAAGCCCTTGAGCGTTTCGTCGATGTTCGTGTTGTAGCCGGGGATGATCAAGTGGCGCTTGCCATTGTTGCCACCACTTGCCCGCACGACGTTCACAAAGGCCTGATTGAGGTCGTTGACGATCTCCAAATGACGAGGATCGGCTTTGCCATAGCCGTCGTGCACTTCGTTCATCGACTCGAACATCAGCTCTTCACCTTGATTGGCGAAGTACTTGGCGATTTGCGTCCACACCGCCACGAACTGCGCCTTCACCGCGGCGTTGTTTTCCTCGGTCGTCTTGCCATTGGCGTCTTTGAGCGACAGCCACCCGACGCCCTTCATTCCGTCGGCGCCGTCGTGGTGTAGATTGATAATCGAGTAGAGTCCAGCGGAACGAGCGAAGCCGACGACCTCTTCAACCCGCTCGAGCCAGCTTTGCTCGATGACATAGCTCGGTGCCGGCCCCAAGTGCTGCGCCCAGGTGACAGGAATGCGCACCAGTCCAAAACCCGCCTTGGCAACGGTGGCAAGAAGCTCGGGTGTCGCCCTCGGGTTGCCCCACGCCGTTTCGCCATCGGGCACATCCAGGCTGTTGCCAAGGTTCCAACCCAGGCGCAGCTTCGCGAAAAGTTCA
>PMJE01000064.1:827-2919 GCA_003157315.1 Myxococcales bacterium
TCATCCATTTCCAATACTACATGCCCAAAAGCATTGCCATCCTCGCCGACGGGAGGAGCGCACATGCTCGTCTGAGCTTGGCCCATGCTCGTGCGCGTGGGCGGGTCAGAATTGTATCGCTCTGCCGATCACCTCAAGCTGCCTAGCCGAATGTGTTAAGATAGAGTCACGTTGGCCGAGGAGCCCTCATGTCTCGACAATTTCCAATTCGCCCGCTCGGAGCCGTACTTTGTCTCATCGGCTCGGCGTGCATGGCACGCCCTTCCGAAATCCCTGCCTATCCTCTTTATCCCAACCCAGAGCGCCATCTCGACGCAAGCAAGGTCGCAAGACTTGTCGCGCTCGCCAACGCCCCCATGTCAGGGGCGCTTCTCAAGTCCGTCGACGGCAAGGACGTCACTGACAAGGGAGAGCAGGCGTTCGAGCTATTGCCAGGGTGCCATGTTGTCCAAA
The DNA here is from genome assembly GCA_003157315.1 of Myxococcales bacterium. The sequence continues at coordinate 1,281 of PMJE01000064.1, forward strand.
CCGGAGACGATCTCTTGCTGGCAAATGATTACGTCACGTGGAGGGGGAAGATCGCGCCAAGGACGTTCGCGCTCAAAATGAAGCCCGGCCGCACGTACATCGTCAGGCTGAGTCTCGTCCAGGGAATGAGCAGCAGCGCCCGCGTATCGATTCGTGCGGAGGAGCAGGACCGTACAGGTGCGACCACGGCGACCTTCGATCCGGCCCAAAATGTCGACGAAATCAAGGCATGCCTGCGCTGGCACAGCGACGAACTCGCGCCTCCGTGATTTGCCTGAATTCTCCTCGCGAAGTCGTGAGGCAGATCGACCGCTCGTGGATGCGTTCCGGGGCGCGTAACGGATTGTCGCCGGGCTTGCCCCCGCGAGTGCCCGAGAACGGGAGCGCGGGGCCAAGCCTAGGCTGCGTGACTACTGCCAGCTGACCCCGTCGATGTACACGTTTCCGGTATAGGTAGCCGATGTGGACGTGTTGCCAAACTGAAGTCCAATGGCTTGCAATCCCAGGAAATTGATCGTCGCGGGGAGTGTCAACGTGACCGTTGTCCAGGTGTTGATGGCGGTCAGCGTTGCGGCCGTTCCTATGGTGTCGGACCAACCATTCGTTGCAGCGTAGGGTTGGATGTTGAGTGCCGTGACGTTGTCGGCCATCACATGGAACGTGACGGTCTGACCACAATACGCTTTGGCGTTCGCGAGTTCAACTCGCCTCGTCGTCGAACCGGCCGCGGGTGCAACGGGAATCGCTGTCATGGCAACCTTGAGCGAACCGGTACCTGTAGTGCCGTAATGTTGGGCCGTAGACTGAGCGACAACGGTATCTGTAACTCCCGTATCGCCCTTGAATGCCCAGCCGTCCGTCGAGTCCGCGGTCTCAAAATCGAATGATCCGGTGCCTGTACCCGAACAAGCCTGAGTTCCCCCGCAGACAGTGATGGAGTCAATGAATATGTCACCAGCCGCAAACGAGCCGCCACCGCTGACGCCAAACTGAATACCCAATTGGTTAATGCCGCCGGGGAACACCGCTGTAGCCGCGGGCACAGTGAATGTCAGTGTTGTCCAGGCACCCGCGGTGGGACTCACTCCTGTAGACTGGTTCCAACTAGTCCAATTGTTGGACTGCATGAACAACTGCATCCAGACACCGGTCGTTCCTGTAGGAACCCACACGTGAACCGTAACCGTCGCGCCCGGCCACATATTGGAGGTCGCAGGGGGAGGAGTCATGTAGAGCCCCTTCATTGTAGTGGTTGCGGCAGCGCCGCCGTCAACGCCGGCCGTGCTTGTCATAGCGGGAATCGTTACCTTGAGCGACTGCGTGCCGGTGAATTTCTGAGTCGTGGATACCGACAATGTCACGTCGGTGTCTGTCGTCCAGCCGTCCACGGTAGTGCCTTCCCAATCCCAAATGATCGGACAACCCGTGCTCGTGGTGCCGCCAGAGGAGGCTCCCCCACTGGCTTGAGAGCCGCCTGTACCGCTGGCGCCGCCTGACGCCGAACCGCCGGTAGCCGTCGAACCGCCGCTGTGTGCGCCACCGCCGGAAGAGGCCCCGCCACTGTTCGTGGTCCCGCCGCTGTTGTTGTTGCCGCCGCTGTTGTTGTTGCCACCGCTGTTGTTGTTGCCACCGCTGTTGT
>PMJE01000276.1:0-12651 GCA_003157315.1 Myxococcales bacterium
TGCCGTCGGCCGATGTGGCCTTGGTGATCGCCTTCATCACGCAACTGCGGCGTGTGTTTTCTGCGCCCAGCTACCGGCCGCCACTTCTGCCCACCGTGGCGCTGGAAGTTCACCAGTTGTCGCTTCGCTCTGACGTGGGAGCGGATCAGTTGGTCGAGGTGCTGGAGANNGCGTGGTGTGGGAAGTCGCGGCGGGCATGCGGGTGTTTCGTTCGACCCGCTACGCCGCGGCGATGGAACAGATCCGCAAGCACAGCACGATGTGCGCGCACCTGTGTCGGCTAATCGCCTCGCGCAAGGCACTGAGCACAGAGACCGCGTTTCTGTGCGGGCTCCTGCATGACATCGGCATGGCAGCCACCCTGCTCGTGCTGTCCGATCGCCCCCACGACGAGCCCTCCATCAGCCCGCTGGTGCTCGACGAGGTACTGCGCCAGACCCACCAGGAAGTCTCGGGCATGATTGCCCAGCTATGGAAGCTGCCGGCTGAGGTGCAAGAGGTACTGGCCAATCACCACGCTTTTTCCGTCAACCAGCCGCCCAAGCCGCTCTCCGCTGCAGTCGCCATCGCCGAAGACCTGAGCCAGAAGCTCGGCCATGGCGTCACCATCGGGGCTGGCCGCTGTGATCGTTCGGCGCCTGAGACCGTGGCGCGCGCCCGCGAGTTGCTGGGGTTCACGGCCGAGCAAGAAGCTGAGCTGCGCGAGACTGCGGAGAAGCTGGCCGATGCGGTGGCCCAGGACCTGGGAGCGGGGCAGCCGAAGCCGGTCCCTGCTGTTTCGACCAAGACGACATCTGCGCCAGCAACGTCCGTGGCAGCCAAATTCGTCGCGACCAACCACGCCCGCCTGTCACTCTGGCGGCGGTTGAGCCGCATGCTTGGGGGCAGATAGCGCTTCGCGATACGACAGCCCGCCTCGGGTTAGCCTCAGCGACTGTTCTGTGGTATGGATGCCGCGCACCGGCGGACACCTACATCAACCTCAAGAAGCACGTGCGACTTTGGAGCAACCGGGAAGAATAGGAGTCGACATCGGCGCCGTATCGCTCAAGGCGGTTCGGATCGATGGTGCCGGCAAGGTGGTTCAATCCTTCTACGCCCGACACAAGGGCGAACCGGCCCCCGTGCTGGAACGGGCGCTGCGCGAGCTGGATCTCAAACCAGGTGACTCCATCGGCTTCTGTGGGACCAACGCGGCCCGCTTCTGCGAGGCGTTTGAAACCCGGCGGCTGGACATCGCGGCCTGTCAGATCCGCGTCGTGCACGCCCAGTTCCCCGAGGTTCGCAACATCATCGACATCGGCGGCGGGTCGGTGACGCTGGTGCAGCTTGATGCCCAGGGGCACTTTCAGAACTACGCCACCAACTCCATGTGCGCGGCGGGCACCGGATCGTTCCTCGATGAACAAGCCGCGCGTCTGGGACTGGACTGCAGCGATCCGGCGTTGGTGGGCAGCGTGGCCGAGCCGCCCTCCATCGCCACCCGTTGTTCGGTGTTTGCCAAGAGCGACCTGATTCACCGCCAGCAAGAGGGCTACAGCAAGGCGGCCATGTGGTCCGGGCTGTGCCGGGGCATGACCCGCACCCTGATCGGAACCCTGTTGCGGGCGCGGCCGCTGGATACGCCCACGGCGATCATCGGAGGGGTGGCGCTCAACCGCGAAGTGCTGCGCTGGTTGGACGCGGCTTTCCCCAACCTGCTGCGCGCCCCCGCCTCGCCTCATCTGGTGGCGGCCCTGGGCGCTGCCGCCCTGGGCGCGGTGCCGCGCCGGCTGCCCTCGCGCGAATCGCTGCATCGCATTGCCACCAGCAGCGACGTGGAATACCACCCCTGGCCGCTGACGCTGGAGAAGTCCAAGTACCCCGATTTTCGCCTGGCCGAGTGCTACACCGACCCGGAAGGCAACGAGGTGCGCGTGGTTTCCTGGCCCGCGGGCCAGACCCTGCGCGTGTACTTGGGGATTGACATCGGCTCGACCAGCACCAAGTTGGCGCTGGTCAACGACAAGGACGAGCTGTTGGTCGACGTGTACCGCAAGACCGGCGGCGATCCCATCGGCGCCACACAGAAGCTGTGCCGGGCCTTGCGCGAGCTTGAGGCGAAGAAGGGCGCGCGCATCGAAGTGCTGGGCGCAGGCACCACGGGCAGCGGCCGTAAGATCGTGGGCGAGGTGATCGGCGCGGATGCCATCATCAACGAAATCAGCGCCCACGTGGCAGGCGCCACCTTCACCGATCCCAGCGTCGACACCATCTTCGAGATCGGCGGCCAGGACGCCAAGTACATGCACATCGTCGACGGTCACATCCGCGACGCCAACATGAACTACGTGTGCGCCGCCGGCACCGGCTCGTTCATCGAGGAGCAGGCCAACAAGCTGGGCTACAAAGTGGCTGACGTGGGCCAGGCGGTGTTGGGGGTCAAGCCCCCGCGCGCCACTGATCGCTGCACCGTCTTCATGGAGCAGGACGTGGTCCGCTTCATCGAGGCTGGCGCCAGCCGGCCCGAGGCCCTGGCCGCGGTCATGGTCGCGGTGGCCAAGAACTACCTCAACAAGGTGGTGGGCAATCGCCATCGCAGCCGTAAGCGCATCATGTTCCAGGGCGCTACCGCGCGGAACAAAGCACTGGTGGCCGCATTCGAGCGCCTGCTTGACGTGGAGGTTGTGGTTTCGCCCTACTGCCACGTGATGGGCGCCTTTGGCGTGGCCCGGCTGGTGCGCCAGACCATGGCGGAGCAGGGGTTGACCTCGTCGCGCTTCCGTGGGCTAGACCTGGACAAGCGCAAGATCGGCTTGCGCAAAGAAACCTGCAGTCTCTGCCAGAACGACTGCACCATCACCCTTGCCGACATAGAGGGCGTGCAGGGCTCGCCGTCGTGGGGCTACATGTGTGGCCGCGATCCCAACGAGCAGAAGGTGCGCAAGAGCCCATTCGACCGAGCCCTGCGCCTGCGCCAGCGTCTGTGGCGCGAAGCGGGCGCCGGGGTGAAAGTTCCGGACAACGCGCCGGTGGTGGGCCTGCCCCAGGCTCTCTTGACCTACACTTACTATCCGCTGTGGCAGCGATTCTTCAACACGCTGGGCTTACGCGTGCAACTGTCCGGCCAGACCACTGACGAGATTCGCGAGTTGGGTCCGCGCATGGCGGGCGCGGACTTCTGCTTCCCGGCCAAGCTGGCACTCGGCCATGTGGCCAAGCTGGCGGTCACTGACGGCGTGGACTTCGTGTTTGTTCCCCACTTGAAGAACACGCCGGCCAATGACGAGACCACCGGCACGGCCGCATGCCCCTACGTGCAAGGCACCGCGGCCTGCAGCCGCACTGCCCTGGCCATGAACCACATGGACGCCTCGCGCATCCTGTCGCCTCTGGTCGACATGCGCATGCGCGAACGCGACATCATCAAGACCCTGTCCGACGAGCTAGCCAAGCCGCTCGCGCGCTCGTCGCGTGACATCCGGCGCGCCTGGCACGCAGGCCTGCAGGCGCAGGCCAGCTTCGAGCAGCGCTGCTACCAGGAAGGCGCCAAGATCCTGGCCGAGGCTACCGCCAAGAACGAGAAGATGATCCTGCTGGTCGGCCGGCCGTACAACAACTACGACGGCGGCGCCAATCTGGGCCTGCCACAGAAGATCGCGGACATGGGGCGCACCGTCTTGCCCATGGACTTTCTCGCGCCGGATCTGTCGCGGCTGGGGCTGCGCTACCGCAACGCCTTCTGGAGCTACGGTCAGAAGATCCTGGCTGCGCTTGAGCAGGCCGCCGACCACGACTTGCTTGATGTCGTGTACCTGACCAACTTTTCTTGCGGGCCGGACAGCTTCCTGCTCAGCTTTGCCGAGGAGATCATGGGGCGCCGGCCGCTGCTCATGCTGGAGCTGGACGAGCACGGTGCTGACGCGGGGTACATGACCCGGCTGGAGGCGTATTTCGATGTGTTGCGCCGGCCGCGACCCGAACGCGGCCCACGCTCGCGCGAGCACATCGAGCCTTCGGACCTGCGCGGCCGCACTATCTGGGTTCCGCCCATGCACCAGTTCGGCACGCGCCTGTTCGCGGCGGCCTTCCGGCAACACGGCTACGACGCGCGCACCCTGCCCGACGAGGACAAAGAATCGTTCGACCTGGGCCGCTCGCTCACGCGCGGGTCCGAGTGCCTGCCCTGCGCGCTCACCATCGGGACGCTGCTCAAGACGCTGCGCCAGCAGCCCGCCGGTGGCAAGCACGCCTTCTTCATGCCCAGTTCCAAGGGCCCTTGCCGCTTCGGCCAGTACACGGTTTTGCACCGACAGATATTGGACCGTGAGGGCTTCGAAGACGTGGCCATCCTGGCGCCCGCGTCGAACAACGCCTACCAGGGGCTGGACAGCCAGATGCGGCGCTCGCTGTTCAAGGCGATTGCCTGCGCGGACATCATCCTGAAAGCCCAGTGCAAGGTGCGGCCCTACGAGGTCAATGCCGGCGAAACCGATCGCGTGGTCGCCGAGGTGACCGACGCAGTGGCGCGGGCGTTGGAAAAGAACGACGATCTGCCGGCGGTCATCCGCGAAGGCATCGGCAAGATCGCCGCTATTCCCGTGGCCGGACCGCGCAAGCCCTTGGTCGGCATCGTGGGCGAGATCTACGTGCGCAACAACGTCTATGCCAATGAAGACGTGATCAGCGCGATTGAGATGTTCGGCGGCGAAGCGTGGATGATCCCAATTACCGACTGGATTCTCTACACGTCGTCAATTGAGAACTACATGGAGGAATTTCCCTCGACCATCATGTCGTGGGACAAGGCCGACACCTTCGTTACCTATCACTGGATGAAGCACTGGGAGCAGAAGCTCATGCGCGCGGCCAGCCCATTCCTCGACGACCGGCACGAGCCACCCTTCCAGGAGTGCATGAAACTGGCCACGCCCTACATGGCGTTCTATTGCGGGGGCGAGGGCAAGCTGTCAATTGGGCGCGCCATCAAGTTCGCACAACAGGGTGCAGCCATGGTGGTGAACTGCGCGCCCTTTGGCTGCATGCCCGAGACCGTGGCCACGGCAGTGTTCGGCCGCGTGTCAGCCGACGTCGACATGCCCATAGTCAGTTTGTTCTACGACGGCAGCGGCGGACAGAACCGACGCCTGGAGGTTTTCCTCAACAATGCGGTCGGCGGCAAACGTGCAAGTGGCCACAGGCAGATCAGCGCCGACGACGCGCAGGCGGGTGCCTACCCGGGGCGCGACAAGCTGGTGCCGGTGCAGAATCTGACCGCACGCATGCGCACCAGCGGGAACGCCGGGGAATCGGCGTAGCAATAGGCGCGCCACGCCTCTCGGATTCTTGGACCGACTATGACGAACTTGTCCTGAGTCCGTCGCCCTTCGTCCTCGAGACCCTTGCGGTGGGGCCGGCTCTTGGCTAGGACTGGGGCATGCCGCTTGTTCANNGCGGCCCTGGTTGAGTGTTTCAAGATTCCCGACCACGATCGCAGCCAGGTTCTGCGCGAGCACGTGGCGGACAACTTCGACCGTCCGCCCGGCAGAAGTGAGAACTTCACGGTGGTGCAGATCCTCGCCTTCTCCGGTCGTAGCCGCGAAGCCAAGCGTGATCTATTTGCGGCCATCGTGCGCAATCTGCGGCGGGCACCGGGCATCGACCCGCGCGACGTGTTCATTATCATTTGCGAACCGCCTCTCGACAATTGGGGCATCCGCGGCGGGCAGCAGGCCTCCAGCCTCGATCTGGGCTTCAAGATCGACGTCTAGCTGACCAGGATCTTGCGCAACGCGATCCAACACGGTACTGGTTACCTATTTCACACAGAGGCACGGAGCAGCCCAGCGGCCGCAAGCAAAGCGGGTGAGGTCATTCATCTCATGCGCCACTAGCCGCCGAGGACGCAGAGGTCGGACAAGAAGAAGGGTACGGACCGGACAGGCTTCCACCCTTCTTTCTTCCCCATCCGGCTCTGTCGCCTCAGTGCTCTCTGTGTAGAATAGGTAACTTCGCCGTCCACCAGATGCCGCCTGGCTAGAAGCCGGTGGTCGGCTCGACTTGGCGAAGGGCGCGTAGATCCCGGCGTCCGGAGCGGTAGGTGCCGATGCTTTCGGCAGTGCCAACCGCCCCGCCCAGCATCGATCGTCTGGCTGAAGCGCTGCCCGCAGCTCTTGTCCCCTTGGCGCTGGCGTCGGCCGATCTGGTGTTACTGATCGATGGCACGGGCAAGATGCTCCGAGCCTTTGGCCGCTAGCGGTGGCCTCAAGGTGCCGGTTTTGGTTGCGGCGCAGATGAAGGCTGGCCGGCGGGCTGCGGCGCGGGGCCGATGCTCTGCATGTAGTCCTCAATCACCTTGCGGACATTGGCGTCCTTGGGGATGACTGAGATCTCGATGCGGCGGTTCTGTTGGTAAGCCGCTTCGGCCTTTTCTGGGTTGATGGGACGGAACTTGGAGTAGGCGCTGGCGGCGAAGTAGCTGCCGTAGCTATCGGGCAGCGTCTTGTTGCTCTGGAAGAGATAGTCGAGCACGGCGGTTGCGCGCTTGGCTGACAAATCCCAGTTGAAGGAAGCCGAGCCGCGCTCGTCGGTATGCCCCTGGATGATTATGGTGTCGATGTTTTCGCGCACCTCCGCGTCTGCCAGGAGGTTGCCGAGAGCCCTGGCCAGCGAATCCAGGAAGGGCTTCGCCTGCTTCTTGATCGCGTAGGAGTTGTACTCAAACACCAGACTCTCGTTGACCGCGATGTCACCATTGTTGCCGATGGTCACCAGTTGTCCGCTGCTTGGGCTGGCTTGCCCGAGCTGTGTCTCGATCGCCCGTTTCAGTTTTTCCAGCACGGAGACACGCAAGACTGCGATGCTGCGAAGCTGGGTGCGCAGGTTGCCGAGCTGCCGATTGCTGTCAGCCACCACCACCTGTTGCTCGCGCAACTTGCGTTGCGAGGCATCCAGCTCGGCCCGTCCCGCTTGCAGTTCCGCCTGTACAGAGCGGAGCTGTAGCTCGGAGGACGCGATCTTTTGCTGAAAGGCTGCAAGGCGCTTCTCGCTGATCAAGTTCTTCACGTAGGCGAGCAACACCAGCACGAACATGATGAGCGCCATGGTGGACATGACGTCGGTGAACGCGGGCCAAATCTCGCGCGTGCCCTCGTGATCCGACAGGAGTGGTCGCCGGTATCGCACGGGCCCCCCTAGAACTTGCGACCGGGAATGGTCGCGCCGAACTGGGCCTTCAGTGAATCACTCAAGTCAGCAAAGGTCAGACTCAGTCGTTGCACGTTGTCTTTGAGGTGCACGTTGAACTCGTGGAAGTCCTTTGTGGTAGTCGAGAAGGCCTGCAGTGCGGACTCGAAGCGCGCGACCGCGCCGTCGAGCCGTGCCACCGAGTCGCCGAAGCCCGTCAGGTTTGACTTGGGCGCGCCGCTGGCAGCGGAGCCCAGCATGCGGTCAAGGTAGGTTTCGATCTGTATCATCACTGCGGTCCGCCGGTCCGAGACGTTGGATAGGATGCCAAGCACGGTGAGGATGACCGCGGACAGGATGCCGACCAGGGAATTGGAGAATGCCACCGACATACCCGACAGAGCACGGGTTAGGCCCTGACTAACCCCGAGCGCGGCGTCGGTGCCGACACCAGTCTCGGCCGAGACCAGATTGACGATTCTTCCGATGGACAGCGTGAGCCCGTAGAAAGTGCCTAGCAGCCCCAGGATGATGACCAATCCGGTCGCCGCGCGGACAAAGCGCTCCGCAAACAGCATCGGCCTGAGATCAGACTGGAAGCGGTCCTCGATCAAGGCTTGGGTGTTCAACTCGCGCGAGCTTCGTGCCGCCTCGCTGGCGTCGCTGACGATGTGGCTCAGTACCGGATGCGAAAAGGTTGCTTCCGCATCGCCGGAGCGGCGCAGGTCCTTCTCTAAGCCGGCGTAGCGAGCGCGAAGCCAGAGGTTCGCGACGATACCGAGCACGAGCGTGGCGGCGGTGGTCGCCAGGATTGCAAGACCGGTGGAATCGATCAGGGACAGCGCCCCGAGCATTGTGCTTAGCATCGGCCCATGATAGCTGGGCCAGCTACAGAAACAAGCGCAGTTCCAATCCGATTGACCAGACCTGGTAGTTCTTGGTCGCCGTCACGCGGATGCTGCTGTCGGCATCACTGCACTGGTGGCTCTCTCCGGTGGGGATCATGCACCCACCCTCGCCAGTCACGATCTGGTACTGGAACGACGGCCCCGCGGCCAGAAAGGGCAATATGCGGTAGTCGATTCCGATGGCCAGAGGGATCCCGACTCCGTGGTGCGTGAGCGAGACGTTGCCAGTCGGCACCGTGAAGGACTGGTTGTAAGTCTGCTTGTCGTAGACATAGTTGACGCCCACTGATGCCCAGGGATCGAAGTCACTCAATGCGCCGGTCACGGGAAGATAGCCGCGGCCATAGAAGCCGGCCTGCATGGCGTAACGGCTCACGCCGGTAAGTTCGTTCGGGACGGCCGACGACGATACTGCACTGGTCCGCCATCCGCCGGTCAAGCCGAGACTCACGAAAGAAAACGGCCGATAGCCGACAGCCCCGTCGAGGACGAAGCCCCCGCCATACGGCTTGGTGGTTCCCGCCCAGATGGCGCTGGCTGGCATCTGGTTGCTGCCAGTGGGCTGGTACCGGGTTGGCGACGTGTCACCCGCCGAGCCATAGCCGGGGCGAAGCACAACTTCCAGGCCAAGGCCCGCGCGCGCTGGTGCCGAGCCAACGATCAGCCCAATCGCCAGCGTGGCAAACCAAAGAACTCGAGCACATCGCATCGGGGAACCTCCTGGGCACGTATCAACCCGCTCTTGTCTGCAGCGTACCCACCAGGAATTCGTGCACCATCGCCAGATCGTCGAAGGACAGCCGTCGTTCCAGGTTGTGATCGCGCCGCACGTGATGAACATGGGCGGGAGGCAGCGGCCTGTGCACGAAGATGCCGCGTGAGCAGAGCCGAGCATCGGCGCGCGCGGTTCGCATGATCTCGTCCATGAAGGTACCGAAATCGGCCTCGCTGAGGTACGAAGAGACGTCGGCGATCGAGTAACCGTCGAAGCTGCCGTCGGGCATGTCGGCCAGCGCTGCGGCGGCCGGCGCTGTAACGATCGTGATCCGGCTTGTCTTGAGCGCTTCGCGGATGCGCTCGAACGAGCCGGGCAGAAGATAGATGGGCATCGCGGGCTCGTAGATGTAGCGCGCGAAAAAGACCAACTGTAGAAGATGACTATCGCGCGCGAGGTGGTTGCACAGGTATCGGTGCATGAGATCGAAGATGCGCTTGTGCAGCGGCACCTCGGGCGGCACGAAGCGCCAGAAGCCGGGATCGCGCGAGAACATCTCGAGGAAGGAGCGGCGGCACAACGTCTCGCCGACAAAACGCCAGGCCCGCGTGTTCCACCCCTCGAGGAAGTGGCGCTGCTTCGCGATGTCGTCGAATTTGAACAGCCGGTTGAGCCAGATCGGCCGCACCACGTGGGTAACCCGCGCGACGTGAACGAGGAAGCGTTCCAGGCTGCCCTGGAAGAGCGCCCCGCGCCGCACAATCTGCGGGTTGGCATCAAAGAAGGCTTGCGCAGCGTCGGAGAGATCGGACCGCAATCTTTGGTAGACCTTGAGCCGATCACGCGCGGGCCGCACCCCCAGAAAAGCCAGGTAGGGCTCGTAGGGCAGCGCGCGCATGGCCGCGATCTTGAGTTCGAGCAGATGGTTCTGCGAGGGGTTCACGTCGACCGCCACGATCTCCTGCGGGCGATCGTGAAGCAGGTTGAGCACACGTCCGCCCCCGGCGGTGATGCAAAATACGCGTTTGCCGGCGCCCAGGTGCAGTGCCTTGAGCTCACTGCGCGAGTCCTCGTTGCACGACGAGTAGCTGATGCGCTGGCTGAACTTCCTCCAGGGAATCGCATCCGGCTCAGCTTGGGACGAGTTGTCTCCGGCGGGGCTTCGTGCAGGGCGGGCGGCCGACTTCTTGGCGAGATCACGCTGCATGGGTTTCGTGCCTCTTTGGTGCAAGCCTGGTCATGGGTTCTTGTTCTCGGACTGCACTTGCATGCCGAATTTCTGCATTCGGCGCAAGAGCTGATAGCGACTGATGCCGAGGAGCTTTGCCGCCTCGGTGCGCACATTGCGGGCGCGGTTCATCGCCTGACGAATCATGCGCACCTCGACGTCGGCCAGCGAATCGACTCCCGGCACAACCTCGAGCGGCGAGCTAGGTGGCAAAGGTCCCCTGCGGCCGAGCGCGAGCACGCGCTGAGGCAAATGTCTGAGTTCGATGCGCGCCGATTCCGTCAAGATCACGGCGCGCTCGATGATGTTCTTGAGTTCCCGCACATTGCCCGGGTAGGCGTAGCGCAAGAGTGCTTGGCTGACCTCGGTGTCAAATGGCTCGCTGGGCTTGTTCAGGCGCTCACCGTGCAGAACGCGGAAGTGCTCCGCCAAGAGCAGGATGTCGTCTCCGCGTTCACGCAAGGGCGGGATGTTGATGGGAAAGACCGCGAGCCGTTGGAAGAGATCCTGGCGAAAGCGGCCCGCCTGCACCAGCGCAGACAAGTCCTGGTTGGTGGCGGCGACCACCCGGGCCCGTAGCGGAATCTCACGACTCGATCCCAGCCGGCGGAAGCTGCGGCTTTCGAGTACGCGCAGCAGCTTGCCTTGGCCCGACTCCATGTCGCCGATCTCGTCGAGGAAGACCGTGCCGTCGCGGGCTTCCTCGAAAGCGCCCATCTGCAGCTCCTGCGCGCCGGTGAAGGCGNNATGTCCGAAGAGCAGACTCTCCGCTAGATTCTCGGGCAAGGCCAGGCAGTCGACCACGACCAGCGGCGAGCCCGCCGGGCGCGACAAGGAATGGAGGTAGCGACACGCCACTTCCTTGCCGACGCCAGTTTCCCCGGTGAGCAGCAACGTGGTGTCCTTGGCGACCGCCACCTTGTTGAGCTGGTCGACAACCAGGCGCATCACGCTTGAGCTGCCGAGGAGTCCCTGACACTTCACATCGGCCGCGCCGTGCGCTTTCTCGCGGAGTTGGGCGCGCTGGCGCAGTTCGAGCACGCGCTCGAGGATCGGGGCTAGGCTGGCCTCCTTGACGATGTAGTCCTCGGCGCCATGACGAATCGCCCGCACGGCGTTGGGGATGGTCTGGTACGCCGTCATCATCACCAGCGCGGCCTCCGGTTGCTGCGCGAGGAGCTGCGGGATGATGCGAATGCCGTCGTCATCCGGCAGGCGATGATCGAGCAGAATCACGCCATACTGCCGGCTCTCAACCAAGCGCAGCGCCTCGCGACAGTTGTATGCGAGATCGCAGGAGATGCCTTGCCGGCCCAGCTCGCGCCCGATGGCTTGCGCGTACAGATCCTCGTCATCGACGATCAAGGCCCAGAACGGCTGACTCATGCCGCACCATCCAGCGAACCGCGGCGGATAGGAAGCACCACTGCTGCCTGGCACCCGCCTCCCAAGCGATTTCTGAGATCGACGAAGCCGCCGTGGGCGCGCGCGATCTTCTGGCACACAGCCAGCCCAAGGCCGGTGCCATTCTTCTTCGTGGTGAAAAACGGGCGCAGACAATCAGCCGCGCTCGCCGGCAAACCCGGCCCGCGGTCTTCCACGGTGATGGCCAGCTCGAAGCCACTCTGTGCGACAGCACAGGTGACTTCACCCCCGGCAGTGGTTGCCTCAAGTGCGTTGAGCATGAGGTTGAACACCACCTGCTTCAGGGCTTCGTAGTCAGCCTCGATAGTCAGCTCCGGATCCACCTTGCAGCGAATGGTCTTGCCCGCCAGGCGATGGGCGCCTTCCAGCAAGCGGCGCGCGTCGTCTACCAACTCGCCGACGCGCACTTGGGTCACGGCCATCTCGCGTCGTGCTGCGAGGTAGTCTTTGAGGATCATGTCCATGCGCACGATCTCTTTCGCCAGCGCAGCCAGAATGTTGCGCTGGCTGTCCGCGGTTTCCGGCTCCCGGATGAGACTTTCCAGGGTGGCGCCGATGGCGACGAGAGGATTGCGAATCTCGTGGGCGAGCTGAGCAGCCATCTCACCCATGGTGGCCAGGCGTTCCTGTTGCACAAGATGGTCGGAATCTCGCTTGCTCGGCTCGCGCAGTACCAGCAAGAAGCCAACCAGTTGGTGAGAGTCATCGGCGAGGAGCAACGCCTCGACGCGCACCGGGAGCAACGATCCGTCGCGGCGCCGCACCACCGTCGCGCGCTCGGAATATGCCTTCTGCGCATCCAGGGTCTGCTGGCTGAGAATCTGCATGACCTCGTCGGGCGCAGAAAAAAGCGCGCCGATCGGCTTTCCTGTGAGTTCGCGTTCGTGGTAGCCGAGAAGCTGCGCGGTGGCTGGGTTGCACGAGGTGATGAGAAGCTCCGGATCCACGAAGATGGCGGGCGCGGGGGCGCCGAGGGTGAGGCGCACAAGCTGATTCTCGATCGACGCCGCCGCCTGCCGTGGTGACGAGAGCATGCACAACACGCCAGGCGTGCCGTCGAAATCTAGCCGCGACAACTCAATGCGGAGATCGCCGTCGAGTCGCGTGGGGAGCCCGCCGGCTCCGCCGGCGGCGCACCATCGCGGGAGGGTTTGGGAACCCGTCGCGGGTTCCCATATCAGATCAAGGCTGCGCTCACGCTCCGACTGCGG
>PMJE01000276.1:12739-13930 GCA_003157315.1 Myxococcales bacterium
TTCTCGAAGAGAAGCACGCCGTAGTTTCGCGTGCTGCCCAGCGCGGGGACACATGCATAGCTGCGCTCGCCCACCAGACGTACGGTTGCCGCGAGTATGAACGGGGGCAGGGCTGCGCCAACCAGCTCCTTGAGCGAAGTGGTTTCGCAAAACAGAGCCTCACGCCAGGAGCGAGCGATCAGGCTTCCTTCGGCGCTCTTCATCGGCCATGAGAAGCGCGGGAACTGCGCGCCCAGCATCTTCTCGATCTCGGCGATGACCGGGAAGGCGTCGGCCGTGATGCCCAGGTGGACGCGAATCTCCTGCTTCTTCTCGTTGAAGAGAATAAGGTTGGTGGAATTGCAGCCGACGATCTTGGCAGCGCCGCGCAAGGCGGACTCCAAAAACTGCTTGAGGTTCGTGGACCCCACCATGATGGCAGGACGAATCATACTCGCGGGACCACCTCCTGCCCAACCCGAATTGCCGTTGTGGGGCCAGCAGTGTGCGATTCCGCACATTTGCGTGCTTCCGCACGCCGCAGTTTCTAGGTGACTCGTCGGTTCCGTGGTTCAAGTCCTGGAAAGTCCTAGGGGTGCATGACCACAAGAGGTGGTTCATAGTTTGCAGACCGTCACCTGCTTTTGCCACGAGACGAAAGGTGCCACACGATGAAGCTCTCCGTCGCCTGCAATTTCGATGAAGCACTCTTGCAGGGCCTCGCCGGCTATCCGGTGTACGAAGTCTACGGAAAGCTCACCACCGACTACTTCGGTGGTGGGCGCCCCGCCTTCTACTTGCCCCAGGTAAATCGCCGCGTGCTTGAGCGCACGGTGAAGAAGGCGCATGAGAACGGCATTCAGTTCAACTATCTGCTCAATGCGTCGGCAATGGGCAATACCGAGTTCACGCGAATCGGGCAGCGCAAGATGGAATCGATGCTCGACTGGTTGGACGGCAGCGGGATCGATTCGATCACGGTAGCCAACGTCTACTTCTTGCGCCTCATCAAGAAACGCCACCCGCGCATCAGCGTGCGCGTCAGTTCCCACCGCTTTACCGATACGCCGCGCAAGGTGCGTTTTTGGGTCGACAATGGCGCTGACGTGATCGTGGTCTCCGAGGTGGGCGTGCATCGCGAGTTCCAGACTTTGATTGCGATGAAAGAAGCGGCACAAGGCATTGACCTGCAGCTCATCGTCAACAATTGGT
>PMJE01000335.1:0-2049 GCA_003157315.1 Myxococcales bacterium
CGGCGAAGTTTTTCCACCAGAGTCGTGCGATTCATTCCCAGCAGCTCGGCTGCACGATTCCTGTTGCCGCCGGTTCTCTGCAGCGCCTGCTCGATCAGCCGATCCTCAAGTTGGGCGAGCAGCAGACGCAGGTCAACGCCGTTGGGGGGCAAGTCGACCAATGCGGGCGAAAGGTCACTCACGTCGGTGCGCAGGCTGGCCGGCAGGTCAGCTATGGTCACCGGGCGGTCCTTGGCTGCTGCCACCAGGTGGTCCACTGTGGCACCGAGCTGGCGCACGTTGCCCGGCCATGAGCAGGCGCCCAACTTGACAAGAACCTCAGGCGAGAACGCGGGCACGTTGCGACTTCGGCGTGCGTTGGCGGAGCGGCGGAAGTGATCCGCCAGGATCGGTATGTCCTCGGGACGTTCGCGCAACGGTGGAATCTCCATCGGGATCACGTTCAAGCGATAGTAGAGTTCCTCCAGAAACTGTCCCGCGCGCCCCGCCTGCTCCATGTCTTGGGTCGTGGCCGCCACGATTCGCAGATTTCGATCCGAGGGCAGGCCTCCCCATTCCTTGATGAGACGTAGGAAACCAATCTGATTGTCGCGCGAAAGGCCGGCGATGTCGTCGATGAATAGCATGCCGCCGAGCGCGGCCAGAGCGTTGCCGACCAGTCGCGATGGGTTGTCGGCAAACTCCGACGACGCCGGCTCCGCCGCGGCTGGCTCGCTAGCTTGCGGTCGCAGCATCACAAAGGGTCCTGCCCGCCGTGCGCCGCACGCGTGGATGAGACGGGCGATGACCTCTTTCCCCGTACCTTCATCACCACGGACAAGCACGCTGGCGCCGGAGTCGGCGGCCTGACCGATGCGCTCCAAGACCACTCGCATGGCCGGGTGTTCGCCCAGCAGGCAAGCCCCGCTGGTGTGTTCGTCCAAGGTGTCGTTCGCCCGATTTTGCAGAACACGCCGAACGATCCCCACGGCCAGGTCAGGGTGGAACGGCCGGGGCAGAAACTCGCTGGCGCCCATGCGAAAAGCCGTGACCACTTCGGCGACTGTGCCCTGGCCAGCCATCGCCACAACCGGTGTCCACGGCTGACACGCCTGCGCGGTGTCCAGCACCTGCGCTCCGCCGTCGGGGAGGTTCATGTCGACGATGCAGAGATCGAAAGGCTCCGCGCGCAGCACGGAGCGCGCCGCCTCCGCGGTGGCAGCCACAACGCCTTCGCCCTCCAGCGACGTGGCTACGTGCTGGAGGGCTGCTTGTCCGACGCGATCGCCGTCGACCAGAAGGAACCGCTTTGGCATGCCTTTTCGCAGGTATCGGCGGAAGAGATCCGAGGCTGAAGCCACAGGCCACCCGCCTAGACCTCCGCCCAACAGAGCACATCCCCTGCTGAGAAAGCAACAGGGTTTCGCGTGCCAACCCTGCGTTGCGCAGAAAGGGATTGATTCCGTCGCGAGACCACCATCGGCGCCTTGACGGAGAGCGTTTGACGACGGAGATTTGCGCAGAAGCAGACCTGGGAGCCAGGCGATTCGATGCCACTCGAGTTTTCCGAAAAGGCGCGGCAGCAAATCGGCCGCTTGCTCACGCGCTATCCCACGCGGCAAGCGACCTTGCTGGGCGTGCTCTACCTGGCACAGGACGAGTTTGGCTACCTGTCCGACGAGGCGCTCGAACTGGTCGCGCGAACCCTAGACCTCCCGCCTTCTCATGTTTTCGGCGTGGCCACCTTCTACTCGTTATTTCTGCGCCAGCCGCCAGCTCGCTACCCACTACATGTGTGCACCAATCTAGGCTGCACTTTGCGAGGCGGCTATGACGTCTTGCGCCATCTGGAGAAACGCCTGGGCATCAATCCCGGCGAGGCAACCCCTGACGGCCTGTTCAGTCTGAGCGAGGAGGATGGGCTCGGCGGTTGCGCGCATGCGCCTACCATGACCTGCGGCCTGCACCACTACGTCAGCCTCACGCCAGAGAAGGTGGACCAAATCGTCGAGGATTTGCGGCGGCAAGCGAGCAAGACCGACTCCCATCCATCGTCGGCGCTTGCGCCCG
>PMJE01000335.1:2235-9307 GCA_003157315.1 Myxococcales bacterium
ATGCAGAGCGCGTGTATCTGGTGTGCAACGGCGACGAGTCCGAACCGGGTACCTTCAAGGACCGGGTGTTGTTGGGCGGCGACCCACACCTATTGATCGAGGGCGTGAGCATTTCGGCTTTCGCCCTCGGGTGCACGCACGCTTTCATATACATTCGCGGCGAGCTGCGGCGCGAGGCGGACATATTGCAGGTGGCGATCGACGAGGCGTACGCGGCAGGCTGGCTGGGCCAGGAAAGGCAGAGCGCGAACGGTTCCTTCAAGCTCGACATCACCGTGCACCTGGGTGCAGGCGCCTACATTTGCGGCGAGGAAACCGCCATGCTGGAGTCCATCGAAGGCAAGCGCGGTTACCCGCGCAACAAGCCGCCCTTTCCTGCCATCAAGGGTCTTTTCGGCCAGCCCACCGTGGTCAACAACGTGGAGACCCTGATGAATGTTCCCGACATCGTCACCCGCGGCGGGGACTGGTTCGCCAAGGCGGGCATGGGAAAGTCGGGCGGCACCCG
This sequence comes from Myxococcales bacterium, assembly GCA_003157315.1. The sequence continues at coordinate 2,744 of PMJE01000335.1, forward strand.
CTTGCTGTGCGTGTCCGGGCATGTGAAACGAGCCGGGGTGTATGAGTTGCCCATGGGTATCTCGTTTCGCGAGTTGATCTACGACGTGTGCGGCGGAATTCCTCGCGGCCGCGCCCTGCGCGGGGTGATCCCGGGCGGTAGCTCCATGCCGCCGCTTACTGCCAGCGAGATTGACGTGCCTATCGAATTCGACGCCTTGACCTCCGATCCGCGCATCAAAGACGTGGAACTGAGACCAGGCGTGGCTTTTGAGGTGGGAAGTGGTCGCCGGCTGAAAACCATGGCCGGCTCGGGCGGCGTGGTGGTGTTCGACGATCACACCGACGTGGNNGCCCGCATCATGCGCTTCTATGCCAACGAGTCCTGCGGGCAGTGCACGCCCTGTCGCGAGGGTACGGGTTGGCTGGCGCGGGTTTGCACCCGCCTGGCCGAAGGCGAGGGGCGGCCGGGGGACATCGAGCTCTTGGCTGAGGTGGCCAACGGGATTGCCGGTAATTCCATCTGCGCACTGGGCGATGCGGCTGCCTGGCCCATGCTGGGTTTCCTCACCAAGTTCCGCGCCGACTTCGAAGCTCGGCTGCCCAAGGCGGCCCAGGCATCATGAACCCGGCTGCCCATAGCACGACTGTGGCAGAGACCATCGCGTTTGCCATCCTGAGCGCTGGCGTTCTCGCGGGCGGACTCATGACCATAACCCGGCGCAATCCGGTTAGCGCGGTGATGTCCTTGGTGCTCACCTTCGGGGCTCTGGCTGGCCTTTTCGCCACGTTGTCGGCGCACTTTCTCGCAGTGTTGCAGATTCTGGTTTACGCCGGCGCCATCATGGTGCTGTTCGTGTTCGTGGTGATGATGGTGAACCGTGAGGAAAGCACGCCCATCGCCCGGCAGGGCCTGGTGGCCCGCGCGGCCGGCGTTCTGGCGGCCGGCTACGTCTTCTACCGGGTGGCATGGCTGGTGGGACACGAACGCAGCATGCCCTTGCTGGCCGCAAGCGCGACGCCGCCGGTGAAGGATTTCGGGACCGTGTCCTCGGTGGGGGCTCTGCTCTTTTCGGATTTCCTGTTTCCCTTCGAGGCGATTTCGCTGCTGCTCCTGGTGGCTGTCATCGGCGGGGTGATGCTGACCCGCCATGTTCGCGAGGACCGCTCTTTCTGATGCCAAGCTACGCGTACATCCTGGTCTCCCTGGCCCTGTTCTTCTTGGGAACCGCGGGGGTGCTGCTGCGGCGCAATGTCCTCATCGTGTTGATGAGCGTGGAACTGCAACTGGCGGCCGGCACACTGGCGCTGCTCACTTTTTCCCGGGCGCTGGGAGATCAGAAGGGACATGTGTTCGCTTTCTTTGTCATGGCGCTGGCTGCGGCTGAAGCCGCAGTGGGATTGGCCATCGTGGTCAGCGTGTTCCGCACGCGCCGAACCGCGAACCTGGACGAAGTGAACTCCTTGAAGGGGTAGGCAATGTTCTTCCAGCTACGCCTCATCCCGCTCTTGCCCTTGCTGGGCGCCGCTTACCTGATCCTGTTTGGCAGGCGCCATAGCCGCAAGGCGGTTCACCGCATCGCTTGCTTGGCAGTGGGTGCTGCCTTCTTGATTTCGACCGATGTCTTCCTTTTTTGGTTTCCTATTCTTTACCAATCAAACGGACTGAGGGATTTGCTGGGGACTTGGTTCGCCAGCGGCGATCTGCAGGTGGACCTGGCCCTGCGCATGGACGCCCTGTCAGGCCTGATGTGCCTGGTGGTCAGCTTTGTCGGCACTCTCATTCACATCTACTCGACCGGCTACATGGCCCATGATGAGGACTACGCGCGTTTTTTCGCGTACCTCAATCTCTTCTGTGGCGCCATGCTGCTCCTGGTGCTGGGTGACAGCTTGCCGGTGATGTTCATCGGCTGGGAGGGCGTGGGCCTGTGCAGCTACCTGCTCATCGGTTTCTGGTACGGCGAGACGGCCAATGCCAGCGCGGGCAAGAAGGCGTTCATCACCAACCGAGTGGGCGACCTGGGTTTCCTCATCGGCATGGTTCTGCTCTTCCGCGCTGCCGGCACGCTCGACATTCCGGCTCTGCTGGACACGGCCCGCGCAGGCAGCCCGAGCCTGACGGCAACCCTGTGGTGGGGACAGCCGGTGGCTTTCTGGGCGGCGCTATTTCTGTTCATGGGTGCGGCGGGCAAGTCAGCACAGATCCCGCTTTACGTCTGGCTGCCCGACGCCATGGCAGGCCCCACGCCGGTTTCCGCGCTGATTCACGCAGCCACTATGGTGACCGCCGGCGTGTACATGGTGGCGCGGCTGGGAGCGCTCTATCTTCTGGCCCCAGCGGCTCTGGCCATCGTGGCGGGTGTTGGTGCGTTGACAGCTCTCTTCGCGGCGGTCATTGCGTTTGCTCAGAACGACTTCAAGAAGGTGCTGGCCTACTCCACCATCAGTCAGCTTGGGTTCATGTTCGTGGGCGTGGGCACAGGCAACTTCGCGGGCGGCATCTTCCACCTACTTACCCACGCGTTCTTCAAGGCGGGGCTCTTCCTCTGTGCCGGCTCGGTCATGCACGCCATGGCCGGATCTGGTGACATCACCCGCATGGGAGGTCTGGCGCGCAGGCTGCCCTTCACCAGCTGGGTGTTTCGGGTTTGCTGGCTGGCCATCTGCGGGGTGCCAGTCTTCTCGGGTTTCTTTTCCAAAGATGCGATCGTCGCGGGCGCCTTTGCCACCGAAGTGTTTGGCCCGCGCCTGCACTGGGTCGGCCCCGCGGTGGGCGCGGCCTTGCTCGCCGCTGCCTTGGGTACGGCGTTCTACATGTCACGGCTGTACTACCTGGTCTTCACCGGTGAATGCCGGGCTGACCTGAAAACCCGTGAGCACCTGCACGAATCGCCGGTCGAGATGGTGGGGCCGATGGTGGTGCTAGCTCTCGGCGCTCTGTTGGCCGGGCTGGTAGGCCTGCCGCCCGCTGTGGGCGGATCGTACGGCGATCTTGTTGGCCAGTGGCTGGCGACCGCGCTTGGTCCTGCTCTGGAGGTTTCGCACAGCCTCGAATGGCGGGTGATGGCCACCTCAACTGCGATTGCGTTCGCCGGCATTGCTCTGGCCCGACTGTTCTTTCGCGGCGGCGTGCGCGAGCCAGCGCGCCGGTTCGTCGCAGCGTGGCCCCGCCTGGTGGCCGCTGTGCGCGGCAAGTTCTTTGTCGACGAAGTCTACCACGCACTGGTGGTACGGCCCTTGCGTGGTCTGGCGTGGGTGTTGTTCTCGATCGTCGATCGCATCCTCATCGACAAGCTGCTGGTGGGCGGCTGGACGGTGCTGGTCGACAGGGCTGGGCGTCTCTTGCGCCTCGTGCAGGTGGGCGATGTGCAGCGCTACCTGGCCGTCTTTGCCATCGGGCTGGCCGCACTGGTCTACGTGATGGCCCGTCCCGCCGCACCTTCCGAGGTGAGGGTGCGCATCGAAGGCCGCAGCGCCGTGGTCGATCTGGGCGATGGGGTTGCGGACAAGCTCGAATACGGCTTTGACTTCGATGGCGACGGCCTCGAGGATCGTACCGGCGCGGTTGCTAGCGCGAACTGGCGCTATTCCCAGCCTGGACACTACCACCTGCGAGTTCGCATCACCGACCCGCGCTGGAACACCTCGCGCACGATTGAACGGACGATCGACATCCAGTAGCCCATGACTGATCTTAGGTTGACTGTGCTTGTGCCCCTTATCGGCGCCATCGTCGTGATGGTGGTGCCGCGGGGCGAACGTGCCAGCCGACCGATTGGGATTGTCGCGGCGCTAGTCAGTCTTGCGCAATCACTCTTCATCGTGCGCGATTTTGACAAGTCGATCGGCGCTTTTCAGATGGAGGTTGATCAGCCCTGGGTTGCCTCGTTGGGGATCCATTTCCACCTCGGCGTGGACGGCATCTCACTGTGGCTGGTGCTGCTCACCACCCTGATGGTCTTCTTGACCCTGCTTTCGCCCCAGGCCATGGGCCTGCACAAGACGCGCAGTCGGGGATTCGTGGTCGCCATGTTGGTGCTGGAGGCTGGCATGCTGGGCAGCTTCCTGGCGATTGACCTGTTTGCCTTCTACGTGTTCTGGGAGCTGATGCTGATCCCGATGTACTTCATCATCGGCATCTGGGGCGGCGAGCGGCGGCTCTACGCGGCCATCAAGTTCGTCATCTTCACCTTGGTGGGATCGCTGCTCATGCTGGCAGCCATCCTGTATCTGTACGCGCAAGTGCACGCGGTCACTGGTCAATGGACCTTCGACTACGCTACTTGGGCCACCATCACCTTGCCGCGTGGGCCTGAATTGCTGTGCTTCCTTGCGTTCACGCTGGCCTTCATGATCAAGGTGCCGCTCTTTCCGCTGCACACCTGGCTGCCCGACGCTCACGTGGAGGCGCCCACCGGCGGGTCGGTAATTTTGGCCGCAGTTCTGCTCAAGTTCGGCGCGTACGGCTTTCTGCGTTTTGCTTTGCCGTTTTTCCCGCTGGCTGCGCAGCAGACCGCACCGATCATCGCCTGGCTGGCGGTGGCCGGCATCATCTTTGGCGCGCTCATGGCCTGGGTGCAGGACGACGTGAAGAAGCTGGTCGCCTATTCTTCGGTTTCGCACCTCGGCTTCGTGGTGCTGGGGATTCTGGTGCTTTCGCAAAAGGGAATCCAAGGCGGCATCTTCCAGATGCTGGCCCACGGAATTTCAACCGGTGGATTGTTCTTGGCGGTGGGAATTCTCTACGACCGCCGCCACACGCGCCTCCTCGACGACTTCGGCGGGTTGTGGAAGCAGATGCCAGTGTTTGGCGCATGCTTCCTGGTCTTGGTGTTGGCCTCGGCCGGGCTGCCCGGTCTGTGCGGCTTCGTGGGCGAGTTCCTGGTGCTTACCGGCACCTTCACCGCGGGCAAGGACTGGCGGAACTCGGGTTTTGCGGCTCCCATGTTCGGCCATCCCGCGCTGCTGGCCGGACTGGCCGCCGTCGCGGTCATTTTGGCCGCTGTGTATCTGCTGACTATGTACCAGCGGGTGATGTTCGGGCCGCTCGACAAGCCCGAGAACCGCGACCCACANNGAGTTGACGGCAAACTATCGCGACCGTCTGGCCGAGGCGCGCGCAAATCCAATTGGGCCGGCCCGGCGTGTGCCCGGGCAGCGGCAGGCGCGGCCAACGCCAGCACAGGCCGGGACAGCGAGGCCTTTCTGATGACCGTCGATGCGGTCCAAATCTCGGCTTTGGCCCCGCTGCTGTTGATCTCGGGCGCGGGGTGTCTGGCGCTTCTGCTGGACACGTTCAAGAGAGGACGCGCGCTCGCGCTTGCAGTGGCGCTCTTGGGCTGTCTGGCAGCTTTGGCAGTACTCGGGCCGCAATGGATGAGAGCTGGTTCCGCCCAACCCATCTGGGCGGGAATGTGGGTTGTGGATCGGACGGCGCTCTTTCTGGACGCCGTCTTGATCATTACCGCGCTNNTATCTGTTGGTGGCGAGCTGGCGGCGGCAGTCAGCCGGGGCCGAGGGCGCACTCAAGTACCTGTTGCTGGGCGCGTTTGCTGCCGGTTTCCTGGTCTATGGCACGGCCCTGGTCTATGGCACCACTGGCGGCGAGATGTCGTATGCCGGGATTGCAGCGCGCGCAGGCCGGGCCGCGGGCAATCCACTGTTCATCGTCGGTGTGTATTTCCTACTGACCGGTATGTTGTTCAAGATCGCGGCCGTGCCCTTTCACATGTGGGCGCCTGATGCCTATGAGGGCGCGCCCACGCCGGTGACTGGTCTCATGGCAGCCGGGATAAAGGTGGCAGCCGTGGGTGGTCTTGTGCGCCTGCTGGGTGGGGCTTTTGCCAACCCCGAGCTGGCGCTGGGCCACGCCGGCTGGGTGCGCGTGCTGGGCGGGGTGGCGTTTGTCACAATGACCTGGGGTAACCTGGCCGCCCTTCGCCAAGAGAACGTCAAGCGCATGCTGGCCTACTCGTCCATCGCCCATGCCGGCTATCTGATGATAGGTCTGGTTGCCCTGGGCCAGAAGGTGGATGGTGCCCAGCCCGCCCTTCTGGTGTACCTGGCCGCCTACGCCGCCACCACCCTGGGGGTTTTCACCGTGGTGGCCTGGGTAGGCCGGCGCGACGACGAGCGCCTGTTGATACGCGATTGGGCTGGGATGGCGCGCACCCGGCCGGCGGTGGCCCTGGCCATGACTGTGCTCTTGCTCTCGCTGGCTGGGGTGCCGCCAACCGGCGGTTTCTTCGGCAAGTTCTACGTATTCCGTGCTGCCATGCAGAGCCCGGATCTGGCCTGGCTGGTGGTGGCGGCGGTGCTCAACAGCCTAGTGAGTGTCTATTACTATTTGCGCATCGTGGTCGCGATGTACTTCCGCGATCCAGTGCGGCCTTGGCAGCCGTTTCCGTCGGTGGGCATGGCGATTGTGCTTTTCGTGACTGTGGTGGTGGTGCTGGCGCTGGGCGTGGTGCCGAGGCCGGTAGTTGAGTTGGCGGCAGGGGGACTCGTTACCCACTGGTGAGGAAGTTAGCTTTTTCACCACAGAGAGCACGGAGGACACAGAGCGGCCTGACGGCCGCAACCA
>PMJE01000046.1 GCA_003157315.1 Myxococcales bacterium
CCACTTTTTGAACACGCTCTGAGAGATTTCTGTCGCTGACAACACGGGTGCGTCCGGGCAGAGGGTGATCGCCGCTTTGGGCATCGTGCCCTGTGCGGCGTCGGCAGGGTCTTGGATGGCGACCAGACCGCCGGTTTGTTGGATAGCGCGCAGGCCTTGCGCGCCGTCTGGGCTGGCGCCCGAGATAAGCACCGCGGCACAGCGCGGACCCAAGACATCGGCGGCAGATTGGAAGAGCACGTCGATGGACGGCCGCGAAAAGTTCACCGGCTGGTCAATCGAGAAAGCAAACGAGGGCCCCGGGTCGATGAGCAGGTGATAGTCAGGTGGCGCCAGGTACACCGTCGCAGGCGCTAGTGGCTCCTTGTCGAGCGGCTCGCGCAGCGCCAGCCGGCACTTGCCGGATAGGGCTCCGGCCAGAGCGCTCGGCCTCTGCCTGGGCAGGTGAACCAAAACAATGATGGGCGTCGCGAAGTCGGCTGGGAGCGCCGCGAGCGCGAGGGAGACAACCTCGATCGCGCCGGCAGAGCCGCCGATAAGAATAGCTTCCGGTGCCTGGTGTTCGGCGGATAGGGTGAACTTGCCCATCATGTCTCCCTCATCGCCTCTGGTAGATCCTCTCTTCACGCACGAACTCCGCGAATTCCGCGCCGTGGCTCGAAAGGGTGAGCGACTCTTTCGCGCCCAGGCCGAGGAAGCCCTTGCGGCAGAGCGAGTCTTTGAACAGGGCGACGGCGCGGTCCTGCAAGATGCGATCGAAGTAGATGAGGACGTTGCGGCAGGTGATGAGCTGAACCTCGGCGAAGACGCTATCGGTGGCGAGACTGTGGTCGGAGAAGAGCACACCCTCGCGCAGGCTTTTGTCGAAGACCGCGGCGTTGTATCCCGCCGTGTAGTAGTCGGAGAGCGAGGCTCGGCCGCCCGCTTCGCCATAGGCTTTGCTGAAATCGGCAAGTCGGTCCAGCTGGTAAATGCCGGCCTCGGCCTTGCGCAGGGCTTCGGGGTTGATATCAGTCGCGTAGATGAGGGTGCGGTCGAGCAGACCCTCCTCGCGCAGCAGGATGGCGAGCGAGTAGACTTCCTCACCGGTAGCACAGCCCGGAATCCAGACCTTGAGCGAGGGATAGGTGCGCAAGTAGGGCAAGACCTTCTCGCGCAACGCTCGGTAGAAGCTGGGGTCGCGGAACAACTCGCTCACCTGCACAGTCAGGTGGGTGAGCAGCCCGTGCATGACATCAGGCTCGCGCAACACCCGTTCCTGCAGAGCGGAGAGCGATCTGCAACCGAAGTGTTCCATCGCCTGTTCGAGACGGCGTTTGAGCGAGGAGATCGCGTAGCTGCGAAAGTCATAGCTGTACTTGACGTGGATCGCCTCAAGTANNTTGATGAGCGAAAGCAGCTTGTCGATGTCGAGTGGCTTGGCGATGTAGTCGTCCGCGCCAGCGCGCAAGCACTCCTCGCGATCGTTGGGCATCGCCTTGGCGGTGAGTGCGATGATCGGCAGTCTCTTCCACTCGGGCTTCTTGCGGATCTCACGCGTGGCCGTGAGCCCATCCATCTCGGGCATCATGATGTCCATCAGCACCAGATCCACCGCGATGCCGCCGGGGGCCGTTGCGCTTTCCAGCGCGGCGAGTGCCTCCTTGCCGTTGCGGGCAAAGCGCAGCTTGGCACCCTTGGGTTCGAGCGCACTGGCCAGCGCGAACACATTGCGTGCGTCGTCATCGACCACCAGGATGTGCTTGCCCTCGAGCGCTGCCTCACGGTTGCGCACCTCGCGCAGAATGCGCTGCTGCTCGGCCGGGAGATTGCCCTCCACTTGGTGGAGAAAGAGCGTCACCTCGTCGAGCAGGCGCTCTGGCGATCTTGCGCCCTTTATGATGATCGAGCTGGCATAGCGACGCAGCCGATCCTCTTCCCCGCGATCGAGCGCGCGGCCGGTGTAGACAATCACTGGGGGAAACGAGAAGGCTCCGCTCGCTGCCATCTTGTCGAGCACTTGGTAGCCCGACATGTCCGGCAGCGTGAGGTCGAGGACCATGCAGTCGAAGGTGCGTTGGCCGAGCCGTTGCAGGGCTTCGGCGCCGGTCGCGACCGAGACGATATTTACGTTCTCAGTTTGCAGAAGCTGAACAATGCCCTCACGCTGGACCGCGACATCCTCAACCACGAGCACGTGCCGCAGCTTTTGCTCAAGCCGTTGCTCGAGCTTCTGGATCGCCTCAATCAATTGCTCGCGCCTCACCGGTTTGATGGCATAGCCTACTGCCCCCATTTCGAGGGCCTGCTGGGTATGCTCAAGTGCCGATATCACGTGGACCGGGATGTGGCGCGTCCCGGGGTTGCGCTTCAAATGCTCCAGCACCGAGAGCCCGGAATTGTCAGGCAGGTTGATGTCGAGCAGCACGGCACTAGGGACGAATTGCTCTGCCAGGCGAAGACCCTCGGCCGCCGTCGTCGCCACCAGCGCGCGAAAACGCTGCTCGCGCAACAGATCACGTAGGATGCGCGCGAACGCCTGGTCGTCCTCGACCACCAGGATTGAGCGCTGGTCGGGCTGCAGGCGCTCGCGGTCGTCTTCCACGGCCGCCGCTGGCAATGGCTCTGGGCGCGGCTTTTGGCTTTGCGAAACCGGCACGACACCGGCCGGCCTTTCTGCCGGTGAAGCGACGGCCGTGGCGCGCGCCCGATGTTCCACCGTCGGCAAGCGCTCGTCAGCCGCTGCGGCAAGCACCCGCGGGATGGTGAGAGTGAAGGTGCTTCCTTTGCCCAAGGTACTTTGCACCGAGATGTCGCCGCCCAGCCGTCGGGCGAGCTCGCGCGAAATGGTGAGGCCGAGGCCGGTGCCTCCGTAGCTGCGGTTAGTGGTGCCGTTGGCCTGGCGGAAGGCTTCGAAGATTATCTGCTGCTGATCTGCGGCGATGCCGATGCCGCTGTCACTCACCGCGAACGACACGCGCTCGTCCGGGGCGTGCAAAACCCGCAGACTCACCGAACCATCCTGGGTGAACTTGAATGCGTTCGAGAGCAAATTGCGCAGTATCTGTTGGATGCGCAGCCCGTCGCTCATGATCGAAGCCGGCGCCTCCGGCGCCAGCGCGGTCTCGAAGGACAAGTGCTTCTCCGTGGCGACCGGCTGGAAGGTGCGCCGCAACGATTCGAGGGTGCGCGGCAGGTCTACCGTTTCGACCTGAAGTTCCATTCGTCCTGCCTCGATGCGCGAGAGGTCGAGGATGTCGTTGATGAGAACCAGCAGATCGTTGCCTGAGGAATAGATGGTGGACGCGTACTTCACTTGCTCGGCAGTGAGGTTGCCGTCCCGATTGTCGGCGAGCAGCTTGGCCAAGATCAGGGCGCTGTTGAGTGGCGTGCGCAGCTCGTGGCTCATGTTGGCGAGGAACTCGGACTTGTACTGATTCGCGCGAGTCAGCTGGTCAGCTTTCTCGACCAGATCGACTTGCGCTCGCGACAAATGGTCGCGCTGCTGCTCGAGCGCCTGGGTTTGCTCCTCGAGCTGCGCGTTGGTCTGTTCCAGCTCGGCCTGCTGAGCCTCAAGCCGGGCCTGCGACTCGCGCAAAGCTCGGCTTTGCTCTTCCAGCTCCTCGTTGATGACCCGCAATTCCTCCTGCTGGGTCTGCAGCTCCTTTGCCTGCCGCTCGGTCGCATCGAGGAGCGCCTGGCGCTGGGCTCGATAGTGGGCCGAGCGCAGCGAGACGCCGGCCATCTCAGAGACGGTCTCGACATATTCGAGCGCATCGGCACCAGGTCTTTCAAGAAAACCCAGCTCGACCACCCCAATGGTGCGGCCCTCGCCCAGTAGCGGTGCCACCAACAGGTGACGCGGCCGCGACTCGCCGGTGCCGGTTACCATCCGGACGTGCTCCTCGCTCACGTTGGACAGCGCGGCCAGCTTTCCCTCGATAGCAACCCGGCCCACCCAGCCCTCGCCCGGCTGGAAAGATGCGGGTGGTGCGCCCGACCCACTGCTGGCGCAAGCGAAGGTTGCCGCGCGTTCCGCGGTCTTCGACTCCGTCATCAGGTAGAGCACGCCGACCTTGGCGCCCAGGTAGTGTGCGACGAAGGATAGGATCTTCGAAGCGGTGGTTTCTTCGCTCAGCTCCCCGCGCACCTCGCTGGCGAGTTCGGCTTGCCCGCGCATGATCCACGCCTGCCGGCGCAGCGCTGTGGCCTTGGCGTTCGCTTCGTCCAGCGACTTGCGCAAGGCGCCGCAGAAAATGGCCACGACTACGCCCGAGATCAGCGAGAGGCAGGTGGCGATGGCAGCCGAGCGATGCAGGGTGAATTGGCCGAAAGGCCGAATGAAGAAATAGTTGCCCGTCAAGGCGGCAAGCAGCGCCGCGAGCAAGCCCGGTCCGCGACCTCCGTATACTGACGCGATGGCTATGCCGGCAAAGAATAGAACGAACGGCGCCAGATCCTGCTGGGGCACAGTGAAGCGCTGGATCAGTGCGACGGCGGCGATAGCTAGGACGGCCGTCCCGTAGCGCACCGGCGCCGAGCGCCACAACAGGTGCGGAGCGTTCCGCACTGCTGCGGCTAGGGCGGTGCCCCCAACTAGTG
>PMJE01000094.1 GCA_003157315.1 Myxococcales bacterium
CGCGCACGCGGTGGTGCTGGCCAGTGGTCCGCGCGTGGCCGCAGCGGACCTGCCGCCCAGCGTGGGGCCCTCGCCGGTGGGGACGGCGGGCATTCGCATCCCTGGCTCCAAGATGGAAGACATCGAACGGCACGCCATTCTGACCACCTTGGAGGCGACCCGCGGTTCCACCACCAAGGCGGCCGAGGTGCTCGGCATGAGCGTGCGCACCATCCAGTACCGCCTTCAGCAATACAATAGCGCGCCCAAGAGCGAACTGAACGTGCCTGCCTTGCTTCCCAAGCGTCCGGATTGATCCTTCGCCTCGACCAGTCGGGCGCCTACCCGGCTGGTTGCAACCGGACTTGGGCCTCGCGCGGGTAGGGCAAACGCAACGTAGTGATCCCGCGGGTTCGCCGACAAGCGCTCCACACGGCCGCCATGAGCCGAGGTGTAACCCAGGCATCGGCGCGGTCCCCACCGCCAGCGTAGTCCTCGTGAATCGCCACGTGCAGCAGGCGCATCGTGTCCGCCGTCTCGCGCACGAACATGACCACGCCCGCGAGTCGCACCGGCTGCTCGCTTTCGTCAAGGGCAAAAAGGCTTTGAATGGTGCCGAAGGCTGGGACGCGAAAACGAAGCAGGCTGCCGTCCTCGACAATGGAGGGCACGCCGTAACGACGAACCGAATCGAGCAGGGACGCGGTCACGCGTCCTTGCTCGGGGTTGAAGAACACTATGCGCTCCAGCTCATCCCGGTACGCAACCGGCAGCATCGAAGAAAACCGAAGTGTTCGCACCCCTACTCCCGATGAGTTGGATGATTGCGGAGGGAAGTGGTCACAAGGCAGATGCACGGATGCGTGCGAAAGGGGGCCGAATCTGTTCATCTCGTCAGCCACCCACCGCCGAGAACACGGCGGAAACCGAGGCTTCAGCGCGGTGGCACAAGGATGCTCGGCGCGCGCTTGGCACGAACTGTGCTGATCAGAAGACGCGTGAGCGCTGTGGATATCGGTAGCACGAAAATTTCAGGGTACGCACGCAGCCGCAGCATGATGGTTGGGGCTGGCAACATGTCGGTCGAGCAGACCGGGTTCAATGCCAGGGGAAGACGGACGTCACCTCTGGGTAACGGGCGTTACCCGCTGGTGTGCAAGACCTTCGGACCAACGCTGCCTGACTGTGCCGACGGCGTGTCAATTGACGCGTATGTCGGCTACATAACAATGCGCCCCTGGGTACTCAGATTGTGAGGAAACTATGTGCGGAATAGTTGGTTACGTCGGAAGACGCGAAGCCGCTCCCATTCTCGTAGATGGGTTGCGGCACTTGGAATATCGCGGCTACGATTCGGCCGGCATCGCCGTGGCCAATGGCCAGGGCGCGCGTCTGGTGCGCTCTCTGGGCAAGCTGTCGGCGCTTGAGCGGCTGCTGGCGGTGGAGAGCCCGCACGGACTGGTGGGGATCGGGCACACCCGCTGGGCCACCCACGGACGGCCTTCCGAGGAAAACGCCCACCCGCACAAGGCTGGCGCAGTGTCGGTGGTACACAACGGAATCGTGGAAAACCACGCCGTGCTGCGCGAGCGCCTGACCGCAGCGGGAAGACACTTCAGCTCGCAAACTGATACCGAGGTGCTCGCGCACCTGATTGACCAAGCCTTGATCGACGGGGCGTCGTCGCTGCCCGAGGCGGTCCGCCAGGCACTTCGCCAGGTGGAAGGGTCCTACGCCATCGCGGTGCTGTCGGATCGCCACGAAAACGAAATGGTGGCAGCCAAGAAGGCGTCGCCCCTGGTGGTGGGGGTGGGACAGGGCGAGATGTTCGTCGCTTCCGACGCGCCCGCCATCTTGGACCAGACCCGCGAGGTCATCTTTCTCGAAGACGGCGACGTAGCACACATCGTCCGCGACCAGGTGAGCATCACCAAGCTGGACGGACAGGCGGTAGAACGTCCGTCGCGGACCGTGACCTGGACCCCGGGACAGGCGGAGAAGGCGGGCTATCCGCACTTCATGCTCAAGGAGATTCATGAGCAGCCGCGCGCTGTGACCGATACCCTGCGCGGTCGCCTGATGCTCAGCAATGGCGATGCGGTCCTGTGGGATAAGGAAGTCACCGAGATCCCGCGCCGCATGGTGATCATTGCCTGCGGGACGTCGTACCACGCGGGTCTGGTGGGCAAGTTCCTCATCGAGAAAGTGGCCCGCATCCCTTGCGAGGTGGATCTGGCCAGCGAATTCCGCTACCGCGACCCCGTGATCGGGCCGGGCGACTTGGTGGTGGGAATCTCGCAAAGCGGTGAGACCGCCGACACGCTGGCGGCCATGAACGAGGCCAAGGCGCGCGGCGCACGCACCCTGGCCATCAGCAACGTGATCGATTCGGCCATCGCGCGCACTTCCGATCTGGCCCTGTACACCTTTGCCGGGCCGGAGATTGGCGTCGCGTCCACCAAGTGCTTCACCGCCCAGTTGACTGCGCTCATCCTTCTCGCCATTCACCTGGGCCGGCGCAACGGGGCGCTGGACGACATATCCGCGGTTCGCTTTGCCAACGACGTCATCCAACTCCCGTTCAAGATGAGCGAGACCCTGGGACTGGTCGGCGACCTGAAGGAGTTGGCGCGCAAACACAAGGATGCGCGCGACTTCCTCTTCCTGGGCCGCGGAAGCAACTACCCCATTGCGCTGGAAGGTGCGCTCAAGCTCAAGGAGATCTC
>PMJE01000102.1 GCA_003157315.1 Myxococcales bacterium
CTCGGTGCCGATACCTTGCGCTACTTCGTGCTACGCGAGTACTCGCTGGGCGGCGACGGCGACTTCAGCTACGAGGCGCTGTTTCAGCGCCACGAATCCGACCTGGGCAACGACCTGGGGAACCTGGTCAATCGCACCGTGTCGATGGCGCGCACGCTTTCCGACGGGTTCGATGCGCCCCACCGCTCTGGATATTCGGCTGGCGATCCGTTGTCCGAGGAGGAATTGCTCTTGCGCACAGCCGCGGCTGAGGCCACCCGGGCCACGAGCAAGGCTTGGGACGATTTCCAGCCCTCGCGCGCCCTGGAAGCGACCTGGGCCATGATCCGCGCCGGCAACGTGTACCTGGATCGCACCGCGCCCTGGAAACTGAAGAAGGCAGGCAAGACCGCCGAGCTGCGCGACATTCTGGCCAACACCTGCGAAGTGATCCGGCGGGCGGCCATGATGATCGCGCCGGTCATGCCGGCCTCGGCCCGCGAGATCCTGCGCCAAATCGGGCGCGAAGCGGACTTGGGCGGCTGGCCGGTCGAGGACTGGGGCGGATGGCCCGGGGGCAAGCTGTGCGAGCCCAAGCCCATCTTTCCCAGGGTCGAGCCGGACCGACAGAAAGAACTGATTGCAAGTTGGCTCGACCAGACCCCGCCGGTCAAGGTTGTAGCCGCGTCCAGCGCGCCGGTTCAGCCCGCAGCCGAAATCGCCATCGAGGATTTCCAAAGACTGGATCTGCGTGCCGCCAAGGTCCTGCAGGCCGAGACCGTGCCCAAGACCGAGAAGCTGCTCAAGCTGACGCTCGACCTCGGTGGCGAGCAGCGCACGGTGATCTCAGGCATCGCAGGCGCGTATGCGCCGGCGGATCTGGTCGGCCGCACCGTGCTCTACTTCGCCAACCTGAAGCCGGCCACGATCCGAGGCGTGATATCCCAAGGCATGATCCTGGCCGCGGGCGGAGAAAAGGTTCTCGCCCTGTGCAGCTTCGACCGCGAGGTGCCGGCGGGGGCCAAGGTGAAATAGGGAATTGGCGAGAACCGGGTTTACGGCGGTATGATCTCAGCGTGTGGTCGCGACCATAATGCAGCTAAGCTCGCTCAAGCTAGATGACTGGAAAAGCTTCGGCTCGGGGCCGGACGCTTCGAACGTGGTGCGCCTCGCTCCCGTGACCGTGCTCATCGGACCGAACGCATCTGGCAAGAGCAACGTGCTCGATGCCCTTCGCTTTCTCCAGGGAGCCGCCCTCGACTACTCTCTCGGCGAGATTTTGCGCGGCCACATCGAAGGTCAGCGCGAGATCTGGCCAGGCATTCGCGGCGGCACCGTCGAGGCAGCGCGCTCAGGCACAACCGGCTTTGCGCTCACCACGGAATGGGTTGCCTTCCCGTATACGCGAGAGCCCCTCGCATTCCAAAAGCACGTCCTTAAGGTCGACACGCAGGGCGAGGTGGCTGTGGAAGAGGAAGGCCTCTTTTCTGCCGACGGAGACGTCCTTTTCCACACTCACGCCCCGTCCCTGGGGACATCGATGGGGCGTACCGAGGATGGGGGATTGCGGGTGGCGTCCCCGGCGTTCGGGAAGGGCAACTTCCAACTTGACACTCTGTCTTCGTCCCGTTCTCTGCTGGCCCAGCTGGGTATCGAGGGACGAGCTGCAACCGTTGCCCAACACTTCAGTCAACTGGTCCGATCCAGTCTTCGCGGAATTGTCTTCCTTGATATCCAGCCCGCCAGGATGCGCGACTACAAACCCGAGAACGGAGGACAACTGGGCGTGTCGGGCGAGAACATCTCCCCTGCGCTTCTCGCACTCAGCCAGCAGGAGGGGCGCCTACAGGACGTGGTCGACTGGCTGTCGGAATTCTGCGCTCCGGAAATTGAACGCATCGACTTCGATCGCACGCAGCTTCGAGAGGTCATGATGTTCCTCGTGGAGCGAGGCGGCCGACGGGTTTCGGCACGCAGTGTCTCAGACGGTACGCTGCGTTTTCTGGGACATCTCGTCGCGCTCCTGACCTGCGCGCCAGGAACCCTCGTCGTGCTCGAAGAACCCGACGCTGGGTTGCACCCGTCGCGCATCCATCTGCTGGCAGAACTGATCGAGAGGATCGCCAAAGACCGCGGGATTCAGGTATTGGCCACGACACACTCGCCTACCCTGCTTGCCCACCTTTCAGACGAGGCCCTCGGTGATGTGGTCGCGTTTGGTCGTCGGCCAGAAAACGGACTCACCGTCTGCTCCAGGCTGAAGGATCTGCCGCACTTCGACGATCTGCGCCGTTCGGACCACCTGGAACGACTGATTTCGACCGGTTGGGTGGAGCGCGCCCTGTGAAGGTTCTGCTCATCCCCGAAGACCAGACGCACGACCAGTACATCATCAAGCCTGTTGTCGAGGCGTTGTTCGCCGATCTGGAACTGCCAGCGCGGGTAGGTGTCTTGCCCGAGCCTCGCTTGCGCGGATATACGCAGGCGCTCGACCCTGAGATGATCCGCGGCATCGTGCGCGACAATCCCATGGAAGACCTGTTCCTTCTGCTGGTCGACCGCGACTGCGATCGCAACCAAGCGGAAACCAAGGCAGCAGCAATCCAAGCGGAGCATGCGACCAAGCTGATCCGTTGCCTCGCCATCCAGGAGATCGAGGTGTGGATGCTGGCTCTCCATGCGGACAGCCTGGACGCGCCCCTGTCCGAGATCCGCCGGCACTGCGATCCGAAAGAGCGATGGGCCGAGCCTCTGCTGAAACAACTGGGCACCGATGGTCCAGGCGCGGGTCGCAAGAAGGCCATGCGCGCCTTGCAGGGTCAGTGGCACAGCCTGCGCGATCGCTGTGCTGAGCTGAAGTCCCTGCAGGACGAGATTGGGGCCTGGCGACAAACGCAGTCCAGCGTGGGCATCTGAAAGCCTGCTCGCATCCGGTCCGCCGTTGTTCGACTATAGACCATGTCCGTGATAGGCCACGGGCATGGCATCAGCAAAACCCGTCATTCCTGCGGGCGGCGAACCCATCACCGTGGCGTCGAGTGGCATTCTCACGGTGCCGGATTGCCCCATCATCCCGTTCATCGAGGGCGATGGCACTGGTCCTGATATTTGGCGCGCCTCGGTGCGCGTGCTC
>PMJE01000231.1 GCA_003157315.1 Myxococcales bacterium
CCAGCAATGGGTAGAACGGCGGACACAACAAGTACTAGAAACATTCGCTTCATCGGGATCCCTCCTTGACGTTTAGCGTCTCAAGTCGGAGATAATACAGATCAAGAGAAAATCCGCCAGAACTTAAACACCTTGCAGCAGGGCGTGACCTTCTGCGACCATAGGCGCGTCAGGAGGGCACGAATGCGTAAAGTAAAGATCGTCTGTACCCTGGGCCCTGCGACCGCGGGTGTTCCCCGCCTGGTGGAGCTTATCGAGGCGGGCATGGACGTCGCGCGCCTGAATTTCTCGCACGGTGACTACGCCACTCACCGCAAGACCTACGATGAGGTACGCGCGGCGGCCCACCAGGTGGGCCGGCCCATCACCCTATTCGCCGACCTTTGTGGCCCAAAGATTCGGGTAGGACGCATGACCGGCGGTCAGGTGCTGCTCGAAAAAGGAAAGAGCATCTGCCTGACTACCACCGAGGTGCTGGGCACCAGCGAACGGGTTTCGCACACCTACTTGCCGCTGGCGCGCGACGTGAAGCCCGGTGATCCCATCCTGCTTGACGATGGTCTCTTGCAGCTCCAGGTAGAGTCGATCAAGGGCGACGATGTGGTCTGTCGAGTGGTCGACGGCGGCATGCTGAAAGACAGGAAAGGCATGAACCTTCCGGGCTCGGCCTTGTCGGTGCCAGCGCTGACCGAAAAGGACAAGAAGGACATTGTGTTCGGCCGCGAGTTGGGCGTGGACTGGTTCGCCCTGTCGTTTGTGCGGACTCCGCAGGATGTGAAAGAAGCCAAAGAGTTGGCCGGCGGGATCCCGATCATCGCCAAGATCGAAAAGCCGGAAGCGGTCGCCCGTCTCGACGAGATTCTCGACGTCACCGACGCGGTCATGGTGGCGCGCGGGGATCTGGGTGTGGAAGCCGGGCACGAGAAGGTGCCTCTCATCCAGAAGCGAATCTTGCGTGACATCAAGCTGCACGCCAAACCCGCCATCACCGCCACCCAGATGCTCGATTCCATGATCAAGAATCCGCGGCCCACGCGCGCCGAAGTTTCCGACGTGGCCAACGCGGTTCTCGACGGTACCGACGCGGTCATGCTCTCGGCCGAGACCTCGGTGGGCGACTATCCGGTCGAAGCGGTCAAGACCTTGGCGCGCATCATCGACGAGATCGAAGGCAGCGAGTACTACCACAAGTTTTGGAAGGAACGGCCTGACGTGACCGAGCGGACCTACTCCAGCTCGATAGCCGACGCGGCCGCGGAGATTGCCGAGGATCTCAAGCTGGCGGCCATCGCGGTGTACACCGAGAGCGGACATTCGGCAGCCCTGCTCTCCGCGCAGCGCCCCTTGTCCAATATCGTGGCGTTCTCGCGACACGACACCGTACTGCACCGGCTGGGTCTCTACTGGGGCGTGTACCCGCTGTTTGGCGCCTGGGTCAAGGGTGTCTCGGGCGTGATCGAACAGGCCGAGCGCGAGATCTGTTCCCACGGCATGGCCAAACCCGGAGACGACATCATCGTCACCTACGGGGTGGTGATCAGGGACGAGCCCTTCCAGACCAACATGCTCACGCTACACAAGATCAGCGGCGGTTGATCGTCACGAATCGCGCGTGGCCGCGCGCACGAAGCTACGGGCGAGTCTTGCGCGGGGCATGGGAAATCCAAACCAACTGCGCACATCAGCGTGCAAGCCCGCGCCGTGCATGAAATTGTAGAGCGCGCGACGCAGACCAGGAGCGAAAGGAGCCGGATCCTCGCCGGCGGACTCGGCGAACGGGATCTCGTTGCGCGAAAAGCTGCTGGGCTGACGATCGAGGATCCGAATTCCAAGCTGGTCCGCTTCGCGAAAGGCTGGGCTGTGCACGGTCAGCGCAAAACGGTGCCAGTAGGCCGAATGGAGAAAGCCGGCAGCAAAGAGCTGGCGGATCAACTCGAGCGCGTCCACGGTTTCCTGCGCAGTCTGCGTGGGATAGCCGTACATGAGATAGGCGTGGACCAACACCCCGGCGCGCGCAAAGGCGGCCATCACGCGCGTGGCCTGCCCCAAGTCGAAGCCCTTGCGCTGCAGCGCCAGCAACCGATCGGTACCGCATTCCAATCCGCCAGTGACTGCCAGACAACCGGAATGCGCCAGCAGGCCGGCGAGTGCCGGCGTGAAGTGTCGCTCGAAACGGATGTTGGTCCACCAGTTCACGACCAGGCCGTGGTCGAGAATACGCCGGGCCACCGCCGCGAGCAGGGCCGGAGGCGCGGCTTCGTCCACGAAGTGAAAGCTTCGCTCGCCGGTTCGGGCCATCGCCGCCTCCATCCAGCCCACGATGGTTCCGGCATCGGCCGGATCGAAACGGCTGATGGAGTCGAGACAGGTGTCGCAGAAAGTGCAGCGGTGCCAGTAGCACCCGTGCGCCAAGGTAAGTTTGAGCCAGCGTCGTTCTGACCAAAGCCGGTGCATGGGGTTGGGACTTTCGGCCATGGCCAAGTAGCCGAGGGTGAGAAGCGACGAAAAGTCAGGCGCAGGTCGGTCGCGGTGGCGCAGCACCGGCGCTGTGACGTCGTCCCGCCAGACCACGCGGCCGCGCCGGCGCACGCGGGTGCGCACCAGGGTTCCCCTCTCAACAATCCGAAGCAAAGGTATTTCTCCGTCGTCGTAGGTCACATAGTCAAAGTCATCGAACAGGCGCGGATCAGAAAGTTCGCGCAGCTCGGTGTTGACGTAGCCGCCGCCCAGGACCGTGGCGACGCGCGGATCGAGCGCCTTCATTCGGCGGGCGATGCGAAGCGCAGCGTAGAGCGTGCCAGGGAAGGGAACCGTGATTCCCACCACGCGTGGCTGGTGGCAGCGCCAGGCGGTTTCGGCTTGCTCGTCGATCCAGCGGTCGATCAGACTGCGACGCCCGGACAGCGCCAGGTGCAGCGACTCGAAATCACCGATGGTCGCCAGGCGTTCAGCATAGCGGGCCAATTCGAAACGATCGTCCACGCCGTCGTGCACAGCGTCCGCAATTTCGTCGAGAAACAGGCTGCCCCGGTGGCGCGCCAGTGCGGCTTCGTCGTCACACGGAAAAAGCTCACGCATGGATGCGAAGCGCGGGCCTTCCGGCAGGCCTTCGGGATGAAGCAAGTCCTGCTGCAGTTCCGGCGCGCATCCTTGCAAGAAATCCACCACGCTCGGGACGGCACATTCAATCTCCGTCGCGTGGGCGAGAAAGTGCTGCACCGACGGTGGGCGGCGCCGGCCGGCGAAGCGGCGCCGCAGCGTACGTTTCACTTCGCGCACGCCTTGCGGCGAAAACAGCCGCAGGGCCAACCCCAGCGAAAGATCCTCCTGCACCACTGTGTGCCCATGGCGGCGCAGAAACGCGGCCAACATCGGCGCCGCAGGGTACGCCGTGTTGAATTGCACCATGGGCGGCGTGATGAGAAGCACGGGCATCAAGCGATGAAGTCCCCTACCGGCCATGCGCGTCGGCGCAGTCGAGCTTCACGCCAGCGGCGGTCGGGCGCTTGACCATGGACGCGAGTCTACATATGTTGCTGGTGCGACGCCACGCGGGCGGAAGTGCCGAGACGGATCAATGGATCTGAATCGTCTGTTGAAGGCCGCGCCGTGGGCGACGCGTTGGCCGGAAATGGAATCTTGGTTCGCAGCCCATCATTGCGCGGCGTGGCCGAGGAGGCGCCTGGTGCGTACGAAGATGTCGGCGCGGTCGTGGATGCTGCCGAACAGGTAGGACTGGCACGCAAGGTGGCTCGCCTGCGGCCACTGATCTGTGTCAAAGGGTAGACTGCAAACCTGACGGACAGGAATCCGTCAGTCTCAGATTTCTGAGGGAGATGCAGGCGATTCTCGCGTCTTCGCAGCGGAATCGCACGCGTGGCTGGCGGCATCGGGTTTGCACAGTCAGGATTGAAGACAAGCGTCCGTCGAAAAGGAGCCCGAGTTATGTTGATCAGCGTCTTGCAGCCTTCGCGTCACGTCTTCACGATCTCAGCCACCGTCTTGCTGTTGGTTGGCGGGCTGGGCCGGACCGCCGCAGCCAAGGATTGCTCGATCGACTCGGATTGCGACACCGGGTATCAGTGCGTCTTTGCGCAGGCCATTGACGGGACCGCGGGTGCGGGAGGAAGCACAGCGAGTTCCGGGGCTGGGGCAGTCACCGAGGCGCCCGTGCTCGCGATGGACGCAGGCGCTGCGCCGCTTTTCGTCGGGGCGGATGCTGGGCTGTCGCTTGCGGGACCCGTGCCCACCGGAATCTGCCAGCCCAAACCCATCGTTTGTACTACCGTGGCCGACTGTCCCAGCGTTGACTTCGATTGCGTGATGGACATGATTCCGACCATCGCCCCCGCCTGTCCGGCGGGCACGAAGTGCGAACCGCCACAGCAGACCAGCACCACCGGAACTTGCGTGGCCAAACCGCACGCGTGCAGCACGGCCGCTGATTGCCCGGCGCCACTGACTTGTCAGGCTGAGCAAGGGACGTGCTCGGGAGGTGCGAGTGTGGCGCCCGACGGGACCGTAACTGCCGTGCCCGGTACCTGCACGCCTGGACCGTCGGTATGTACCTGGGTACCGGTGACCTGCGCCACTGATAGCGATTGCGCGGACCCGCTCTATCAATGTGTGAAGGTCAGCGAATCGGGTTGGTGTTCCGGTTCGGGCGGGACCTGCGCAGCGGGCGAGACCTGCCCGTCGCCGCCCACCTGCGGCAGCACTGCGGTCATGAACTGCATGCCCAAGCCCATGAACTGCGCATGTGGTTCGTGTCCCGCAGGCGCCATGTGCGGAGCATGCCTGACCTGTCCCGCGGGCTGGAGCTGTTTCGATTTCTCCAACTACAATGGCGGCGTCCGACCGATCTGGAGTCCAAACGCGCCCGACAAGTCCTGCCTGCCCGACGGAATCATCTTGGCGACGGAAGGGCATGCCTCGGACGGTGGTCAGTTTGCGGAGAATTCGGGAGGGGGTGGGAGTGCGTCGACCCCGCCTGCGGTGAGTCCGGTGTCCCCCACGCGCAACGGCGCGGCTGGAAGTGCAGGCGGAGAGGACTCGGCCGCGGCCACGGCGCCCGCTAGCGGTTGCGCCTACGGCGGCAACCAGGCAGGCCCGATCAGCCTGTGGCTGGCTCTTGCCATGGCCGGGCTGGTGGCTCGGCTGGCACGTCGGCGCACCCGCGTTCGCTGAGCGCGTTGTCTGAGCGGTGGCTCGATCCGCAGAAAGAATCTTCGCAGCTCGCGAAGAAATGGGGCGTTGGCAGTAAGATCGGCGCTACCAGGACCGCACCATGGCTATCGAGCGCGAGATGCTGGCGTCCCCCACGCCGGAAGATCGCGAGGCGATCCGAACCCGGCTGAAGGCTATCGAACAAGCCGTGAACCAGCTCAAGCTGCCGCTGGCCTTTGCTGATCAGCTCTGCGTGCTGCGCGACCACGTTGCCACGGTCAGCCGCCGCTTGCAG
>PMJE01000106.1 GCA_003157315.1 Myxococcales bacterium
CTCGCGTGTCAGCCGTCGCACCACGCTGGCATCGGTGATGGAATAGCCGGCGCCGCAGCACTCGGTCTTGTGCGGCCAGTTGACGACAGTGGCGCCCGCTGCCTGCAGGACCTTGTCCATCAGTGTCGGGTTCTCGGGATCGTCGAACTTGGTCACCTCCGGCGGACGCGCCAGCAGGCAGCCGTAGTACGGCACCACCTTGAGCCCACGCAACGGATGCTTCACTTGCGCCGCAATCTTGGTCATGCCCACGTCGCGCGCCAAGATCTCGAGCAGGTGCAGCACCTGGGTCTGGCCGTCGTAGTCCGCGCCCAAGACGGCCGCCACCTTGTTGCGCGCTCCGCGGTCGTGGACGATTTGGTAGTTGGCGGTCTTCAGTCGGTTGTAGCAGGCGGCGCACCCCACCGCGACGGTCGAGCCCGCGGCCGCGAGCAGGTTCTTGGCCGGCAGGGCCAGGGCCAGCAGCGGATCCGACTGGTGGGCCGCGGTCGATCCGCAGCAGGTCCAGCCTGGGACTTCCGGCATCTGCAAGCCCAAGGTCTGGCTGATGGCCAGCGTGGAAGACTGATAGTCGTGGGCGGTCCCTTCCATGGAACAGCCCGGGAAGAAAGCGTAGCTCACGAGCGACCTCCGTCCATGTCGCGCACCCGGCGGAAGAGTTCTTCGCGCTCTTTGCGCCCCTTCACCTTGGCCGACCACAGCGGCATCTTGCCCTTCCACAACATCATGGGCAGCTTGCCCATGTCGGAAAAGAGCTGCATGGTGCGCAATTTGAATGAGGCCATCAGCCCGGCCTCGAACATGCGGCCGCGCTTTTTCACCGTGCGCAGAAAGATGTCGTTGAAGGCCGGCACGGTGGTCTTGCTGTTCACCTGGCTCGCGCGCCGGCTCATGCGGCGAAGCGCATCGTTGAGCGACGCGATGTCGACCTGCTGAGGACAGCGGGTGAAGCAGGTCTGGCACGAGGTGCATTCCCAGATCATGCGGCTGCTGAGCAATTCGTCCTTCAGGCCGAGCTGGGCCAGCCGAACCAGCGCGTGGGGCTTTATGTCGGCCCAGCCCGCCACCGGACAGCCCGACGTGCACTTCTTGCACTGCAGACAGGCCGACAGGTTTGCTTGGCTCTCCAGCGAGACTTCCGCGAAGAAGCCGCCGCTTGCGAGAGTCGTGACAGCAGGCGCGTTCATTTCTTCTTCTCCGTGGCAGACGCCAGCACCGCGAGCGAGACCGCGCTGACCTTGCGATACACGTCAACCGGCTGCAGCCGCTTGCCATTCACCGTGAGAAGGTCCTCGATGGCGATGCCGAACAGGCGCTCGTTCTCTTCCAGATAGGGCCGCATCACGCGCCAGTCGGCGTCGGTGACCGGGCCGAACACGCCGCCGTTGAGCTGCTGTTCCACGACCTTCTTGTGCGGGTCGCGGATGTAGATGGCGCCGCCCGAGGCCAGCGAGAAAAGATTGCTGCCCGGGTAAGGCGCCGGAAGCGGCACCAGCTTGCCCCGGCGATCGAATTCGATGCCGTTCACGATCACGAAACCGCCGCCGTTGAGCGGATCGCCGGCCATGAACGATTCGGCCAAGAAGTCGAGACAGGTGCCGTTGATGACCACGCGCGGTCGTCCCACGGCATTGATGAGCGGCCGGCCTGCGCCGTTGCCCATCACGTACACGTCGCCGCCCTTGCCGCCGTACATGAATGTCTGGCCCACGTCGCCGAAGATCACCAGCTTGCCTCGCTTGGCGATCTGGCCCACTTGATCCTGGGCGTTGCCGTGCACGCGGATCTCCTCGCCGTCCATGCCGGAGGCCAGATAGTCGCCGCTGGAGCCGTAGGTATCGATGCGCACGCCGTCGGTGCCAGGGCCCAGTCCCACGCCGGTGAAGCGCTGACCGCGCAGGCGGTACACGATGAAACGCCGCCAACCGGCCTGGAAGGCACGGCGCAGATATATGGCATCGCAGTCGTCGCCCTCGGGCGGGAACTTCTCGGCGTCGATGAGCAGGACTTCCTCACCCGGCTGCGGGGCTACGATGGTTTCGCGACTGTCCCAGTGGAGGCGCCGGAAACTGCCTTCGCCTGGCTGGCCCAGCAGCGGGCTGGCGTCGAAAAGTCGCATCAGTGTCTCTTCCAGCACGGGCAGCACCGTGCTGCGCCGCTTGTCGCCGGTGTCGAAGCGCCGGTCGTAGAGCAGGGTCAAAGCCTCGATGGCCGTGGCCTTGCTGCGGCCGTTGTCGCACGACTCGACGATGCGATCGCAAAAGTCGCGCAGTCCGCTGGCCGGCCAGCCAGGCAAGTTCTGCACGACATGCGTGAAGAGATCCTGGGCGCGACCCTGCTTGAGTGCTTCCAGCACCGCCTTGCGCGTGCCCGCGGCGGCGATCTCACTGGGTGTTTCGCGCTTGACCTGATCGCAGCGCACGTTACCCACGTCCAGCTTGACCTGACGGCCGAACTTGTCGGCGCAGCTCAGCTTCTTCTTCCCGTTTTCGTCGTTGATGGTGAAGACAAAGGTGCCGCCATCGCTGCTGCTGCCGCCGCGCGCGTTCCAGTACTTGTCGGCGACCGGGCAGAAGCGCGGATCTTCGCGCGCCAGGCTGCGCAGGGTGGCGTCGATGGCCTGCTTCTCCGAACA
>PMJE01000340.1:0-1364 GCA_003157315.1 Myxococcales bacterium
ACCTTCACCGCCACCACGCCGCGATCCAAGTTTTCCATCTGAAAGTGGCCGGTGCCTCCTCCGGCCGCGGGTTTGGTCGCTCCACCCGCACCCGTTACGCCGCCTGCGCTCGTCGCACCACCAGAGGTAGCCACGCCACCAAAGGGGACCGCGCCGCCAGTCCTGGTGGCACCACCGGCCCTCGTTGCACCGCCGGCACCAACACCGCCCTCAGTGGCCGTCCCGCCCGATGGGGGCGGAGCAGCGCCGCCGGTTGTGCTCGTGCCACCCGTTGTCGTCACGCCACCGCTGGTGATCACGCCGCCGGATGCAGCAGCTCCGCCTGAGGCAACCGCGCCGCCGCTCTTGGGCGAGGCGCCCCCGCTTGACGCCGACGTGCCGCCAGATGTGGCAATCGAGCCACCGCTAGCAGCCCCGCCGGTTTGTGCGGCTCCGCCCGCGCCCGATCCTCCGTTGGTCACCTGGGAACCAGTACCGGTCGAGTCGCAGCCCTGAAGCAGGGTGACCGTGCCGGCAAGGAGCAGAGACAAGAAGCCTCGTGCCAAAGTCTGAGTCATCTTCTGCATTGGTCGCATCGCATCCTCCATTGTGGTTGTCGTTCTTGCATCCGCGTGAATTCGTCGTTACATGGGTGGCACCCGGGGGGGGTCACGGGCCGGTGTAGCGCGTGTACGGTCGCGCGGCGGTAGGCGGGGTTACGCCTTCAACCCACACAGGGCTGCCCTGCGAGGTGATGGTAACCGTTGCCGCAGTCAGATTGGGTGAGGTCGCCCTGATGACGCTCGCGCCGGCGTAGTAACTGCGGAATTCAATGGCTGCCTTGCCGTCCAGGATGGCAATGTCCGATTGATCGCTGCTGGAAGGCGGGGTGAATGTGATGCTGGTTCCCGTCGGGAACTCGCCCGGGCCTGATGTGATTGACAGAGTCACAGGGACATTGTTGTTGATGGCGTTTCCTGCGCTATCCAGGACTGTGACGATCAATTGCGCGTCGTCCGTGCCATCCACGGCCGCCAGAGCCGTCTTGTCGGCTGTGAGCTGCAGCGCCGCCGGGACTCCGCTCACCGGCCAGGTCGGCGGGGGTACATTGGCGTAGGCGTTGCGATACCAGTACCAGGGTCGCTTGGGCAGGCGGAAGTAGTCCACGATTCCCGATATTTCATTCCTATTGCTTGCTACGCTGCCGTGATCAAAGGCACACCAGATCGACTGTCCGCTACGCCACGCGTATTCAGTGGGGAATCCACCGGTGAGCGTGGTGCTCAAGCTGCCCCAACCCGGATCGTAGCTGCCCGGACGAGTGGTAAAGGCCACGCCACCGTACTCGGTAACCAGGCTTGGGATACCGGGATTCTGAAAGTCGG
>PMJE01000340.1:1432-4330 GCA_003157315.1 Myxococcales bacterium
CGGTGCACGCGGATCATTGCGGTCAGACTGTCGGTTACGCTGGTCTCAAATGCGGCCTGGTCAGCAGCATTGTTGGGATAGGAGCCAGCTGTCTTCCAGTCACCCTCGCCTGTCGCGCCTCCATAACCCCAGAAGTTGTTTTCCGACCAGAGCAGTACCCCCAGCTGGTCGCAGGCATCGCCAAAGGCTGGGTCCTTCGGATAGTGCGAGCCGCGGATAAAGTTGAATCCGGCCTCTTTGACCATCTTCACGTCGCGAAGGAACGCGGCATTTGTCACACCATCGCCCCAGCCCGCGTGATCCTGGTGAACATTGGCGCCGTGAAAGTAGTAATGCGAGCCATTCAGAGAGAACCCACTAGTGGCCGACCAACTGATCCAGCGGAAGCCAAACGTCGTGGAAAAGTTGTCTACGCTCGTCGCGCCCTCAGAAATTGTGGTGACCGCGCGGTAGAGCGTCGGGTGATCCGGGTGCCAGAGCGAAGGATTGGCAATCGCCGGCGTGGTTTGCTCAACCGTCACCGTGCTGTTTGCCGCCACGATTTGGGTGGAAGACACGGTGGCCACCGTCGCGCCTTGCGCGTCCACAATGTCGGTCTGCAGGGTGCAATTCCTATCCGTCGCATAGTCGTTGCGGATTTCTGTCTTGATGTTCACCACGGCCGATGAGGCCGAAATTGTCGGCGTGGTCACGAAGGTTCCGTACCACGTAACGTGCAGGGGATCGGTCACCACCAGGTGCACATCGCGGTAAAGACCACCGGAGAAAGTGTGGTCGCCAGCTCGCGGCGCCAGTTGCGCGTTCCAGCTATTGTTCAACTGCACCGCCACTACGTTGTCGCCGGTCACCACAGCGCTGGTGGCGTCAAGCGAGAATCCCGTGTAGCCACCCAGGTGTTTGCCGATCGACTGTCCATTGACGTAGACTTGGGCTTGTTGAAAGGCCGCCTCGAATTCCAGAAAGACCCGTTTGCCCGACCATTCCGCGGGAACATTGAAGTGCTTCCTATACCAGCCGTAGCCGGTGTAGAATTTCGCCGATAGGAAGTACGGCAGGCTGAACGAGTGCGGCAGCCCGACCGCGGACCACGACGAATCATCGTAGCTGGTCGCCTGCGCGCCGCTGGAGTCGCCCAGCTTGAATTTCCATGACTGATTGAAGTTGAGCATCTGGCGATTGCCCGATCTCGCCCCGCCAGTTCCGCCCGCTGCCGTGGAACCACCTGCTGGCGCAGTACCGCCCGAGCTTGTCGTTCCGCCCGTTGCCAGTGTGCCTCCGAGTGCTGCGATTCCGCCGCTCCCACCAGGGCCCGAGGTACCGCCCGCGCCGCCGCTGGTACTGGCGGAACCGCCGCGTCCTGTGCTGCCGCCGGACGCAATTGCAGTGCCGCCGGTCGCGCCGCCGTTGGTGGAACCGCCACGCGCAGTGCTGCCACCGGAGGCGGTAGCAGTGCTGCCCGACCCTCCGCCTGTTGCCGATGCGCCTCCGTTTGCGCCGGAGCCACCCGTGCGGGTTACTCCACCTGCTGCGAGGGTTCCGCCCGAATCTACGACGCCACCGCTTGGGGCGGAAGAACCGCCCGTCTCGGCGGTGCCACCTGCGCCAGCCGTCCCAGCGGTCGTTCCACCATTACCCGGATTCCCGGCCGCGGCATCAGCCGCAAGATTGGAACCGCCTGAGCTGCAGCTCGGTTGCCCCAGCAAAAACAAGGCCATTCCTGCGATATTCGCCAACCACACCCCGCGACCGGCAGCTGAATATTGGGCGAGTTGATGTGCGCACATGTCGTCTTTTCCTGGGTGCTGCTCTGCAAACTGCTCCTATGCGGCAATAGAGGGCCAAGACGACAAGAAACCGGGTCTAGAAATCGCACCACCCGAGCGAAATGGTTGGCCTTTGCTTCGGTCTGGACAGCGGTCCTCACCTCTGCACGCACAGCACATATTTTTGATACCGCTGTGCTACAGCATCCCCGGCGCGCCCAGCGCTATCTTCGCTTGCGGCGAATGGCGTTCACTATCAACGCGACCAGGCCGAAGAGCAGCCATCCCGAGGCTGATGCCGGCGTGAATGATGAACCGCGGTTGAGTGCGCAGTTGCAGCCCGATGAATTCGTGGCGACGAATGATCCCGCGTCCGGTGCGCCCGGCGTTCCAGCTATCCCTCCAGTGGCGCTCGGACTACCCCCGCTTGCCACGGACGCGCCACCCGCATCCCCAGTTTCGACGAAACGAGTGCCACCGCTCCCGGTAGCGCCCCCCGTCGTGACTCTTGCATCCGGCGTTGCGGCGCCGCCGCTACCAGTGGTGCCCCCGGCACCCAGGGATCCTCCGTCACCGACACCCGCGTCCACGTGTACTGCGCTGCCGCCGCTGCCCATCGCGCCGCCCACCTCGGATCCTCCGCGTCCGCCCGTGCTGGATATGCCTCCGCCGGTTCCACCCGCGGCACCCCCGTCAGTTCCACCCGCGCCCGTCGCACCTCCGCTCGCGGTTGCGCCGCCCGAAGTGGCGGCGTCGCCCAGCGCACTCGTGCCCCCCCTGTTGCTAGAGCCACCGCTGGCGGTCATGCCCCCGCTGGCGGTGGACCCACCCTTGCTCGTGGACCCGCCCGCACCCGTCGTGCCGCCNNGTTCCCGTCGCGCCGCCTGCTGCAGTGAAGTATCCATTCGACCCGAGTCCCGCCTCGTCTCGGATGACAGTGCCATGCCGAATGACCGTACCTGCCGTCCCCGGTATGCTCGCTCGCGCGGACCAGGTGTTCAAATCGGAGCTGGTCATGGTCTGGCAAGGCAATCCTCCGGCCTGCGGGTCCACATACATTCGGTAGGTGCCGTCATCTAGCCGGACAATGGCCGGTCCTTCCATTCCGGATCCCCATCCCGCCCAGTCGTTCTTG
>PMJE01000130.1:0-1351 GCA_003157315.1 Myxococcales bacterium
TGAGAGTCACCCCCATACGTTTGCTGACTTGCTCGGCTAAACGATGGGCGACGGGATTCTTGATATATAGCGTGCGCCGTTTCTTCTCCGCCGCTCTTCTGGTCCTCATGACCTCCATTGTAAGGCAATCCCGAGGTATATACCAGAGTCCGGGCAGGCGGGATCGCTCCCGTGACACGCCGGTCACGGAAAGTTGGCGCCTCTGCCCGGCGGAACGGAATAATGAATATTCGTCTTCCTGTNNCTGCGCGCCGGCAGGTACGCCGCGGCCAGCGCCACCGTCACGAACAGCAACGACACCCCGGCGTAGGTCTTCGGGTCCGTGGGGGTCAGCCCGTAGAGCGCCTCGCGCAGAAGGCGTGTCAACGCCAGGGCGCCCAGCACCCCGGCCGCCAGTCCCGCCGCGACCAGCGTCATCGATTGCCGCAGCACCATCGCCAGGACATCCACCCGCTGCGCGCCGAGCGCCATCCTCACCCCGATTTCGCGCGTCCGCTGCCCCACTGCGTAGGACATCACGCCATACAGCCCGATGGCGGCAAGCGCGACAGCCAGAATGCCGAACGCGCCGACCAGCGCAGCCAGCGACCAGAGGAGCGAAAGCTCATTGTGCAGATGCCGCTCCAAGGTCTCGACGTCGAACACCGGCAGGTCCTGGTCCAGGGCGCGGATCTCGCGGCGGACGCGCGGNNGCTCGTTCTGAAACAGCGGCAGGTAGAGGTAAGGCGCCGGCTTCGGATCGAAATCCTGGGTGAGCGTCACGTTCCGCGCCACCCCCACCACCTCCAGCGGCGGCCCGACGCCAAAACCCCACCGCCGCAGCCGTTTGCCGAGCGGGTTCTCGCCGGGCCACAGCCGCGCCGCCAGCGCTTCGTTCACGATGGCCGCTCCCGGCGCACCCCGCGTGTCGCGCTCCGTGAAATCCCGTCCCGCGCGCAGTGGGATCCGGAGCGTTTCGAAATAGCGCGGCGCCACCGCGTCGTCCCGTACCTCGAAAGCGTTCTCACGCGCCGGAGCAACGCCGTCCAGCAAGTAGCGCGACGTGAACCCGCCGGAGGCCACCGTTTTCCCCGCCAGGGTCGCCGCCGCAACCCCCGGCATCCCGTTCAGGCGCGCGTACAGATCGCGGTAAAGCTCCTGGCGCCTGGCGTCGTTGTAACCCAGCCGCTCGGGGTCGATCGACATCAGCAGGACATTCTCGGAAACGAACCCCATCTCCTGGGTGCGCACGTTGCGGTAGCTGCGCACCAGGAGCCCCGCCCCGATCAGCAGCACCAGCGAGAGCGCGATCTCCGAAACCGTCAGCAGACTGCGCAGCCGCGAGCGGGAAACCGGCGCCGTGCCGCCGGCC
>PMJE01000130.1:1402-2533 GCA_003157315.1 Myxococcales bacterium
GCGATGTTGAGGCACGCGATGAGCAGGACGAACCCGGCCGCGATCAGCAGCACCAGCAGAACCCCGCCGGCAATGTCCCGGCCCAGGGGCCCCAGCGTGGTGTTGCGGTCCAGGATGACCCCCGATCGCTTGGTTTCTTCCGAATAGGCTCTGGGATAGGCGCTCTGCAATTGCCGGCCGATAGTGGCGGCTTCCGCCTGCGCCTGCTGGAACCGCACTCCGGGCTTCAGCCGGCCGGCGATATTCAGAAACGCGTCCGACCTTTCGTGCGGATCCGAGAACGAGTCCGGCCGCAGCGCGGCGGCATCCAGATCGATCGGCGTCCACACGTCCAGGGGCTCGTCAAGCTCCGTGCCGCGGAAGGCCGCGGGCGCGATGCCCGCCACGGTGTAAGGCCGTCCGTTGAGCCGGATGGCCTTGCCCACCAGCCCTGGATCGCCGCGGAACCGCCGCTGCCACAGCCTGTGACTGAGCACCACGGCATGTTGCGTTTCCGGGCCGAAGAACGCTCCGGCGCCCAGCACCGAAAAGTAGTTGTTCGAAACCACCGCTCCGCGCAACTGCTCCGGCTCGTCCACGCCGCCCAGGCTGAAATCGGTATGCTGGTATGCCATCAGCCCGGAAAAGGATTGGGCACGGTCGCGGTAGTCGCAATAGTCCGGGTAGGAGAAGTGGCCAAACCCGAGGCCCTCGCCCGTCCGGCTGAACACCACCAACCGCTCGGGCGCGGCGATCCCCGGTGCGTTGCCGGCCAGCACCGAAGCCAGCAAGCCGAAAATCGCGGTATTCACGCCAATGGCCAGCGCCAGCACGGCCGTCGTGACCAGGGCAAAACCAGGGGTGCGCCGCAGATTGCGCAGAGCGTAATGGAGGTCGGTGCGCATGGTTTGTGCTTTTGGCTCCTGGATTGGGTTGAGTCTAGCACAGACCACCAACGCTTGCGGGCGATCTCTTCACAGCTTCGATGGGGGCGTTGCTCGCCCTTACCCGTTCGACGCCCCGTTTGACTTCATGGCCCCGGCCACGCTATTTTGCTAATAGCGGCTCACCTGAAGGGCGCGGTAGCCAAGTGGTAAGGCAAAGGTCTGCAAAACCTTTATTCGTCGGTTCGATCCCGACCCGCGCCTCCAA
>PMJE01000128.1 GCA_003157315.1 Myxococcales bacterium
CCAATAGGTCTTGAAATCCGACCGAATCTGACCTTGGGTATCGATGTTGCCGAAGAACTTCTTAACCGTGCCGGACGGCATAGTCGAGCCGCCCGCACCCGTCGTCGCGCCGCCGGAAGGGTTCCCGCCCGAGCCGCCGGTCGCTCCGCCATCCGTGCCACTGATGGGCACATCCGGCGGACCGTCAGGGGCGTCCGGCACCCCGGCATCGCCATTGCCGCTGGTCCCGCCAGTCCCAGTATCTCCTGCGCCGTCACCGACGCCGCTGTCAGCCGTGGAAGCAGGCACATCCACAGACTTGTCCGCCGAGCTGTCAAACTGGGGTTCTTCTGTGCTGACGTCCACGGCGCCAGCCTCAGTGCTTCCACTGCCGCTGTCACCCAACTCACTGTCGACCAGCGGGTTTGCGCTGGCATCCGGTGCTGGAAGCAGTTGCCCGGGAGTGTAGACCGGAAGGCTGCTGGGCGCGACCGCGACATCCTTGCAATTCCCTGCCGAACAGGTGAACCCCGTGTCGCATGGAGGCTTCCATGCACAGGCGCGGCCGAGAAAAAGCGGCAGCAGCAAGCGCTGGCCGACAATGCAGGACGAACTGGCCTCTTGCGAGACGACCGGGTTGCCTTTGAGCAGTCCAGTCACTGTGATATCGAACGCCAAGTCCTGCTCGTTTGCGGGCACGAGTGAGATTTGCAGCGGCAATTTGCTCTTGCTACTGTCGTTGCCAGCGGTCAGCGGGAATGAAAGCGTAGGCTTCATCTCGGTCAAGCCCTTGATATCGACGTTCACGCTGTCCATCTCGGTCGGCACGACAAGGTCGCTCCACACCACGACCTCCATTTCGGTGTTGCTCCCTTGGCTTGAACAGGCCAGGGCAAGTCCGCACGACAGGATCCAGAATGCGCGCCGCATGGCTACTTGAACTCCACGCAGTTGGGGCCGATCCCAGTACACGGACCATTGTCGGAGCGAGTGGCAAACAGGACTGCAGTGACCACTCCTGCCACCACAAGAGCGGCTCCCGTCCAGAACCACCACTTCTTGTAAATTGGACGATTGGTCGCGGGCACCGCGGGCACCTCGGGCACAGCCGTCAGAGTCGTTGCGGTGACTTGCTCGCGCTGCACCTCGTGCCCAGGCGGGGGCGCTCCCGTCTGCGTGGACGCAATCGTCGCTTCTCCCGTCGCGGTGGCGGTCCCAGCGGCCGGCCGATCTCGTTGCAGTTCGGTCTCTATTTCCGTTATGTACTTCTGTGCATCCCGAACATCCACATCCTCTGGGCCTCCCTTGCTCTTGCGCAGAAACTCCCGGAATCGAGACAAGGCTTGTGTCAACTGGGCATTCTGGTGGTAGCAGCGTCCCTGGTTGAAGATCCAAATCGGGTCCTTGGTGGCGGTGTACAGCTCAGCCAAGAGCCGAATCCCCTTCTGAACTTCTCCTGCCACACAGGCGGTTAGCGCCTCATCCACACGTGGATCCACCACCGCTTCCTGCGCCTGAACCAAGGGCACGACCAGCAGGCAAGGCACAAGGACAGCAAGTGTTGTCTTCATCTTCTTCCTCTTCGAAAGCTGGCCTGTTTGCAGTGACATGGGTTCTCGGAACCAGGGTACTCCTGGCCGCAGTACACACAAGAGGATTTGAGGCGGTGACTGGCTTCGCTAGCCTTCCCGCGTGCACACGTTCTTCGGCTCGGTGAAGAATCGCAGCGAGTACAGCCCGCCCTCGCGTCCGACGCCCGAGTCCTTCATTCCGCCGAAGGGAACGCGCACGTCGCGGACCAGCCAGCAGTTGATCCAGATCGTGCCCGCAACAAGCGCACGGGCCACGCGGTTCGCCCGTGCGGAGTCGCTGGTAAACACGCTGGCGGTCAGGCCATAGCGCGTGCCATTGGCGAGTTCGATCGCTTCTTGCTCCGAAGCAAACGGAGCGATGGTGACCACCGGCCCGAAGATCTCTTCTTGGTTGAGCGCCGAGCTCAGCGGCAGACCTTCGATCACTGTCGGGGCATAGTAGAAGCCTTGCTCAAACGGCGGGGCCAAAACCACGCGCTCCCCGCCGCAAAGCACGCTGCCGCCTTCTTTGCGCGCGAGCGCGAGGTAACCGGCAATCTTGTCGAGCTGAGCCCGCGAGGCGATGGCTCCTTGCGTGCTGGTGGGTGCGAGCGGATCTCCTGGCCGCAGCTCGCGCGCCTTGGCCACAAAATCGTCGCGGAATCTGTGGTAGAGGCTCTTCTCGACGAGGATCCGCGAACCGGCCAGGCAAAACTGCCCTTGATTGAGGAACGCCGCCTTCAGTGCAGAATCAAGCGCTTCCGCATAGTCGGCGTCGGCAAAGACCACAGTGGCGTTCTTGCCGCCCATTTCGAGTGACAGCCGCTTGAACAGAGGCGCCGCAAGCCTGGAGATCTCGGCGCCGGCCGCGGTGCTGCCGGTAAATGAAACACCCGCGATCTCGGGATGGGTGACCAGGGCAGGGCCAAGCTTGGGCCCGGTCCCGTGAACAACATTGAGGACACCGGGCGGCAAGCCGGCATCTGCGCAGAGCGCGGAGAAGAGATACGCCGTCATGGGCGAG
>PMJE01000571.1 GCA_003157315.1 Myxococcales bacterium
CCATCGGCACGCCAGCGCGCCAAGTCGCCGGTGCGATACAGGCGCGCGTCCGGCGCGAATGGACTTTGCACGAAACGTTCAGAAGTCAGCTCGGGACGGTGCAAATAGCCACGCGCCAAACCTTGGCCACCGATGTACAGCTCGCCAACCACTGCAGGAGGAACCAGTTCGCGGTTGGCATCGAGCACGTAGGTCTGCGTGTTGGCGATCGGCCGGCCGATAGGCGCCTGACCGTCTGCTGATGTGATTCGCTGTACGGTCGACCAGACGGTGGTTTCGGTCGGTCCGTACATGTTCCACAATTCTGCGCAACGCGGAAGGAGAGCTTTGGCCAGCTCAGGGGGCATGGATTCGCCACCACACAAGACTCTCAATCCCGGCGAGCCGCCCCAGCCGGCGCTGATCAGCGCCCGCCAGGTGGCGGGCGTGGCCTGCATCACGGTGCAGGCGTACTCGCGTATCCGCTCCATCAGACGGTAGGGATCCAGAGCATCATCGCGGCTCGCGATCGCGACCTTGCCGCCGGTCACCAGCGGCAGGTAGAGTTCGAGCCCGGCGATGTCGAAGGACAGGGTGGTCAGCGCAAGCACGGTATCCGAGGCGGTAAATCCCGGCTCACGCTGCATCGAGAGCAGGAAGTTCACGATGGCGGANNTCCTGCCAGTCGCGGTCGAGACGGACGATCGCGGCCGGGCGAGATGGCAAGCTCTCATCCAGTTGAGCTTGGGTAATCAGCACCGGCATTCTGCTGTCTGCCACCATGTAGGCCAGACGATCGGACGGAAAAGCAGGATCGAGCGGCACGTAGGCGCCACCTGCTTTCAGGATCGCCAGCAGCGCCACGACCATCTCCGGTGAGCGCTCGACCAGGAGGCCGACCAGCACATCCGGCCCGACGCCCAGTCCCGTCAGATGATGCGCAAGCTGGTTCGATCGACGGTCAAGCTCGCTATAAGTGAGGGTGTCCTGTCCGCAGAGCACAGCGACGTCATTGGGGGTTCGCCCGGCCTGTCGCGTGAACAACTGGTGCAAGCACAGTTCGCTCCCCGGGAAGACCGCGGCGGTTTCGTTCCACTCGACCAGGAGTTGCTGGCGATCGGCCTCGGTGAGTATCGGCAATCTGGAGATGGTCTGCTCTGGATCGCGGGCGACCGCCTGCAGAAGGACCGCGAAATCCTGGCACAGACGCCGGACAGTGGCGGCCTCGAACAGGTTGGTGTTGTACTGCACAGTCAAAAGCGACCGGCCGGTGCCAAACGAAGCATTGATGAACAGCTCGAAGGTTTCGTAGCGCCGTGGGTGTGACGAGTAGGAGACTTCGAGGCCCTGGAAATCGAGCTTTTCGGCCGAGCGGTCCATGTTGAACACAGTGGAAACCAGGGGAATGCGCGCTGGATCGCGGGCCAGGCGGAGCGACTCCAACAGGCGCCCGAATGATGGCCGCTGGTGCTCGAGAGCATCGAGGAAAGTGGTGCGCACCGAACGCAGCAGTTCGGTGAAAGGCTGCTCAGATGCCACCGACAAGCGCACCGGAAGCAGCGAAATGCAATGGCCCACGAGATGGTTCTGTCCGGTGCGCGCCTGACCGGACGCGGGTACACCGATGACCAAATCCTCCTGTCCGGTCAGGCGGTGCAAAAACGCGGCGTAGCCCGCCAAGAAGGTCGCCACCAAGCTGGCACCGTGGCGTGCCCCAAGCTTCTGTAGTCCCTCCACCAGGCTTTCGGGCAGGAGCAAGTCCTCGCGGGCTGAATCATAGCTGCGCGTGCGTGGGCGCGGCCGATCGGTGGGTAGGTCCAAAGTGGGCACGCCGTTGGCAAAGCGCTGCAGCCAGTAGGCCTCGTCTTTCTGTCCATCAACGTCGTCGCTGGCATAGCTGGCGAACGAGTCAGGCTCGGGCAACTTCTGGCCCGAGTAGAGCGCGGCCAGCTCGCTCAGCACCACCCAGTGCGACCAGCCGTCGCACACTATGTGATGGGCGGTGAAGAAGAGCACATGCTCGTCGGGCGAAAGCCGAAACAGCTGCGCGCGCACCAGCGGGCCGTGCACAAGGTCGAAGGGCGTCTCCACCTCGCGGCGGGCCTGCTTGGCCAGGTCCTCGGCCTGCTCGGCGGGAGAGAGTGCGCTCAGATCGAGAAGCGGCAGGGAAGCGGGCAGGGCGCTGGAGATGCACAGCCACACCCCGTCAGGTGTGAAGGTGGCGCGCAAGGAGCCGTGACGTTCCAGCACGCGTCGAAAAGCCGCGCGCAGCCGCTCCACGTCGAGCGGCCCGCGCAGACGCAAGGAGAGCGACTCATTGAAGGCCAATGAGGCGGCCGGCTCCATTTGCACAGCGGCCCAGATCTCGCGCTGGGCATTGGTGGCGGGCGCCATGGTGACTACCTCGCCCGTGGCAAAGGGATCGAAGTCAACTGCCACCAGCTCGGGCGCCTTGTCTTGCTTCGCAATCATTTGACCTCCACTCGCAAGTACTTGCCGGCTCGCCCGGGATCGGGCACGAACCAGGCGGCGCTGCCGTCAACATCGCGACCCAGGCGCGCCCCGGCCACGGGCACTCCGGCCAGCGTGTCTTGTCCGTTGCGCTTGGCCGGCACAACCTCCGCGACGGGAACCGGCGCCTCGACTGCGGGCAGGGTCCGCTCGGCAATGAAGTCGGCCAGCGGTCCGAGCGACGAAAGCCCGTCGAGCAGCTGGCGAAAACTCAGCTCGACCCGGAACTTGCGCTGCAGGGTGAAGGCAAGCTGGGTAAGCAGCAGCGAATCAAGCCCAGCGTCGAGGAAGGTCATGGATTCGCCTTCGCCCAACGACAGCCCAGCAGTGCTCTCGATGATAGCGCGCAGCTCGTCGCGCAGGCGCTGGCGTGGGGATGCCGCCACCGCACTCCGGGCCTCGCCCTCGGCGGCCGGTGCTGCGGGCTGGTCATCGGCCTTTGCCTGCGGCTGCTCGACCAGGCGCTTGTCTTGCGCGGTCCGTGGCGCTGGCTCAATCCAGTGTCGGCGCCGCTCGAACGGGTAGGCCGGCAGAGACACGGGCCGCCGGTGCGCGCCGGCGTGCAGCGCCTCCCAGTCAATGTCCACCCCGCTTGACCACAGTCGGCCCATTGCTCGCAGCACTGAAGTCCAGTCGGCATCGCGGCCGGGCTCGTCGCCCAAAGTGGCGACTGCGCACTGGTGCGCGGGATCCTTCATCGCCTGGCGAGCCATGGTGGTCGCGCTGGCGCGCGGCCCGACTTCCAGAAGCACTCGGCTCGGCTCTGCCCACAGGGTTGCCACGCCTTCGGCGAAGCGCACGGGAGCGCGCAAATGGCGCGCCCAGTAGTGTGGGTCGCAGGCTTGCTCCGCCGTGATCCAGTCGCCGGTTACACTCGAAATGAACCGCAGGCGCGGGGGCGAAAGGCGCACCCCGGCGACCAGGGCGGCGAACGGTTCCATCACCGGATCCATCATCGCCGAGTGGAAAGCGTGCGAGGTCTGCAGCAGCCGACAGGGGATGCTCTCGGATTCCAGCACCCGCTGAAACTCGGCCATCACCTCGATCGGCCCAGAAACCACACAGAGCTGGGGGCCATTGGAGGCGGCCAAACTCAGGCAGTCTGGTAGACGCGGCTCGATGGCGCTGGCGGCGGCGCGGACCGACAGCATGGAGCCGGCGGGTTGCGCTTGCACCAGGCGACCGCGCGCCGCCACCAGGGCCAGGGCATCGGGCAGGGCGAACACCCCCGCCTGACACGCGGCCACGAATTCGCCAACACTGTGGCCCAGCATGGCGGCCGGACGCACGCCCCAGCTTCGCCATAGCTCAGCCAGCGCGTACTCGACGGTGAACAGCGCCGGCTGCGTGTACTCGGTTCGTTGCAAGAGCAGCGCAGTTTGCGCGCGTTCGGCGGGCTGCGGGAACAGCAGAGCGCGCAGGTCACGTTGTAGGTGGGCAGCCAGAATCTCGGCGCAGGTGTCAATCGCCCCCCGCATCACTGGCTCGTCTTGATAGAGGGTGCGCGCCATGTCCGGGTGCTGTGCGCCCTGGCCGGGGAAGAGAAAGGCCACTTCGGGATTGTGGCGCTCGACCGTGCGTGTTCCCGACGTCTCGGGCGTCAGCTTGGCCAGTCCTTCACCCGCATCGGCCGTGTCTCGGCAGACGAGAAAGCGCCGGTGGGCAAAGCCCGAACGACGAGCCTGCAGGGTGTAGGCGACGTCAGCCAGATTCTGCTCAGGGTGCTCGGCCAAGTGACTGCGCAAATTGGCGGTGGCCGCCTCCAGTGCTGGGCCGCTCTTGCCCGAGAGCAGAAGCAGGTGGCGGGGCAAGCTCGGGCCTGGCTCGGGCGCAGCCGGCGCTTCCTGCAACACCACATGCGCATTGGTTCCGCCCACACCGAACGAGCTGACTCCGGCGCGCCGGGGCTGCTCCGTGGCGGTCCACGGCTGCAACGTCGTCTGCACCCTGAAAGGCGAGTGCGCAAAATCGATGTGGGGATTCGGTGTACGAAAATTGAGGCTGGGCGGTAGCTCGCGATGGTAGAGCGCCAGCGCGGTCTTGATCAGCCCTGCCACCCCGGCGGCTGCGGTGAGGTGGCCGAAATTGCTCTTGATCGATCCAACCGTGCAGAAGCCAACCTTGTCGGTGCGTGCGCGAAAGGCCTGGGTCAAAGCCTCGATCTCGATGGGGTCGCCGAGCGGGGTAGCGGTGCCGTGGGTCTCGATGTAGCTGATGCTGTCGGGGTCGAACCCGGCCATGGCCTGCGCTGCCGCAACGACCCTGGCCTGGCCGGTCACACTGGGCGCGGTGAAGCTGGCCTTGTCGGCCCCATCATTGTTGGTCGCCACCCCATGGATGACGGCGTAGATGCGATCCCCGTCGGCCAAGGCGTCGCGCAGTCGCTTGCACACCACCGCGCCCGCCCCGTCGCTGAATACCGTGCCGTTTCCCTCGGCGTCGAAAGAGCGGGTGTGGCCGTCATTCGACAGCATGCCACCGTCGCTGAAGACATGGCCGCTTTTCTGCGGGACGGTGACGGAAGCCCCGCCCGCCAGGGCGACGTCGCACTCGTGGTCGAGCAGACTGCGCACCGCCGCGCAGGTCGCCACCAGCGAGGTCGAGCATGCGGTGTGGATGCTGAGCGCAGGTCCGTGCAGATCCAACTTGTGCGCCACCCGGGTGGCCACGTAGTCCTTCTCGTTGCCCAGCATGACCTGAAAGGCTCCTACCGCCTCGACCACGTCCGGTCGCGAGGCCAGATTC
Organism: Myxococcales bacterium; assembly: GCA_003157315.1. The sequence continues at coordinate 5,236 of PMJE01000571.1, forward strand.
GACCACTGATAGGTGTTGTTGCCCACGCCGGCAAACACCCCGACCCTGCCGCCCGAACGCGCCGGCACTACCCCGGCATCCTCCAGCGCTTGCCAAGCCACTTCCAAGAAGACGCGCTGCTGGGGATCGGTCACGTCGGCCAGTCGAGGTGTCTCGCCAAAGAAGCCGGCGTCGAACTTGTCCGCGTCCTCCAGTATGCCGCGGGCCGCGACATAGCCGGGTTGGCTGCTGTCGACGCTGGGGTCCAGCTCGCCAGGCGCGAAGAAGCTCACCGACTCGCGGCCCGCGCGCAGGTTCTGCCACAGCTCGTCCAGCGTGCGCGCGCCGGGAAATCGTCCCGCCATGCCAATGATGGCGACCGCATCGTGCTCGCCCGCGCGCCGCGCTTGCTCCAGCGCGGCTCGGTATGGATCCTCGGCGACCGCGCCCTCGATGTGGCGAGCCAGGGTGCGCGCGCTCGGGAATTGAAAGAGCTTGACCACCGGGATGTCCCGGCCCAGGGCCTCGCGCAGCGCGAGCACGCTCTGCACCGCCAGCAACGAGGTCCCACCCAAATCGAAGAAGTTGTCGTTCGCGCCCACGCGGTCGAGGCCGAGCAGTCGGCGCCAAATCCCGACCACGGTTTCTTCCACCGCTCCCAGCGGTGTCTCAAAGGCCACCTCCAGCATTGGTCTTTCGCCGGTGGGCCGGGGCAGGGCACGCCGATCCACCTTGCCGCTCGGGGTGCGGGGCAACCCTGGCAGCGTGACGAAGGTCGCGGGGACCATGTACTCGGGCAGGCGCTTCTGCAGATGCCGGCGCAGGTCGGCACTTGCGGCCGGTTGCCCCGATGTGGTCACCAGATAGGCCACCAGGCGCTTGTTGCCCGGCTCGTCCTCGCGCACGGCAACCGCGGCCTGGGCCACCTCTGGGTGCTCAGCCAAAGCCACCTCGATCTCGCCCAGTTCGATGCGGTAGCCACGCAGTTTGACCTGATCATCGGCGCGGCCCAGGAACTCCAGCTCGCCGTCCGGGCGCTGGCGCACCAGATCGCCGGTGCGGTAGCGGCGGGCCCGCAAGTCCCCTGCCTCTTCCGGCACGAAACGCTGCTCAGTCAGATCAGGTCGACCCAAGTACCCACGCGCCAGGGCCACGCCTCCAATATGCAGTTCGCCCTCGGCACCGGGTGCGACCGGGTGTCCGGTCTCGTCGAGAATGGCCACCCTGACGTTGGGCAATGGGCGACCAATGGGTGGCAAGGCCGGCCAGTCCTCGGGCTTGCCGGAAAGCGTGTAGGCGGTGACCACGTGGGTCTCCGACGGGCCATACTGGTTCTGCAAGCTGCAATTGGGCAGGTGTTGGAAGAACTCGACCAGATGTCGGGTTACCCGCAAGGCCTCGCCCGCGGTGATGACCTCGCGTAGGCCGACCGGCAACGGGCCGCGACGAACCGCCACCTCGGCGATCTGCTGCAGGGCCACGAAGGGCAGGAACAGCCGGCGCACGCTGGTGCGGTTCACTTGTTCCAGCAGGCGGGCTGGATCGGCACGGGTTTCCTCGTCGGTCAGCACCAGGGTTCCGCCGGTAGCCCAGGTGGAGAACATCTCCTGGAACGAGACATCGAAAGAGAGCGGCGCCAATTGCAAAGTCTTGTCGCCTGCGTCGCAGGACGAGGCTTGCGCCTGCCAGTCGAGCAGATTGAGCAGCGCCCGGTGAACCATGGCCACGCCTTTGGGTCGTCCGGTCGAGCCCGAGGTGTAGATGATGTACGCCAGGTGATCGGGACCACTTGCGCGGGCGGGCGCTTGCTCACGTACGGCGGAAAGCCGGCTTCCCGCCGCGTCCACGCGTACGATGGGCATGTCCGCGCGCGCGAGCTGGACCACGGTACTGGAGTGGGCCAGCACCACCGCAGGGCGCGCATCGGCCAGCATAAAGGCCAGTCGCTCGGTCGGGTACCCGGGATCGAGCGGCAGATACGCCCCGCCGGCCTTGAGCGCGCCCAGCACCGCGATGGTCATGTCCAAGGAACGCGGCAGGCAGATGGCGACCGGAACATCCGGCCCAACCCCCATCTCTTGCAGCAGCCCGGCCAAGTGATTGGCCCGCTGATCCAGGGTACGGTAACTCAGACACTCGTTGCCGCACTCAACGGCAAGCTGGTCCGGTGTCTGGGCCGTCTGGCGCTCGAAGAGATCCGCCACCGACTGCAGTGTGCTTGACTTAGACATCTACGTCCCTCGCCTGTAGCTTGCTTTCCAAGACCCTTGCTTGTGTTCGATGCCGACCCTCCCGCAGGCGACTCAGCGAGGAGAGGAGTTCAGCCACCTGAGCTGGCGCGACCAGGAAGGCGGTGGCCACATAGGCGGCGGCGCCGACCGCAACTTCAGCGGCCAGCAACCCGATCGAGTGGTGTGCCGGGTCACGTCCAGGCAGATGGCGAAATACCAGGATCGCGGCCGCCATGCCGGCGCAGGCGAGAAGAACACGGGCAAAGCCCCCAAGGGCTCGCATCACCGGAACGCCATCGGCGCGGCCCACGTAAATCAGGGCCAGCAGCGCAAAGGCGGCGCTGGACAACCCGGGCGCAAAGCTTGCCCAGATCAGACCCAGGCGACCGAGGGTAACGAGGAGAAGCAGGAGCAGCGCCAGATGAATTGCGTAGAAGAGCAGCACGGCCCGCGGACGCTCAGTCGCCTTGAGGTAGGCCAGCACCGCCGAGCCCATAGGGTCCACCACACCCAGCACAGCCAGGACCATCAGCAGCGGCGCGATGGGTTGCCAGCGCGGATTGAAAAAGGTGGCCACCAGCGCGTGGGATTCCACGCCCAGGCCGATGGCGAGGGGAAAGACCAGCAAGGCCACTAGCGGCATGGCGCGCACCAGGGCCTGCTGGCGCATCCCGGGCGCCAGTCGCGCGAATGAAGGCAGAAGCACGTCAGCCAGCGCCTCGCCGATGTTGTCGGCCGGGATCTGCGCTAGGTTGTAGGCCAGGGAAAACAGTCCCATGGCGGTGGGCCCGAACATCATGGCCACCACCAGAGTTCCCCACTTGCTCCCGGCAAAGGCGGCCAACGCAGCCAATTGCAACGGGAATGCAAAACCCAGGATGGACCGAATCTGCTTGCGGTTAAGCGGCCCCCAGCGCAGCCACGCATGCGGGTCCACGCCGGAAGCGAATATGGCAAGGCGGACAATCGAACGCACCAGATTTGCGGCCACAATTGCCTGACCGCCCCAACCCCGCGATGCAAGCCCGAGCGCCACGGCGGTAAAGACGATTTCGGCCCCGCTCGATCCGAGCCCTACGCGCCGGAAGCGTAGCTCGCGGTTGAGGATGCGTTCCGGGATCTCGGCGATGCGCAGGATGGCGAGGGCGGCCACCATGCCGGGAAGAAAGGCGATGGCGCCCGGGGCGTTCACCAGGTGGCAAAGCGGTCCGCCCAGAAAGTAAAGCAGGAGCGAGACCACCGCGACTGTGCAGGTGCTCAGCACGGTCACATGGAAACCTGCCACCGGTCCGGCCGAAGGATGGGCGACCACGTACTGGCCGTAGCCGGAAGAGGTGGCGACTTGACTAGTGAGGACCAGCACCCACGCGACCCCGACCTCGCCCACCACGTCGGGGTTCAAGTAGCGGGTCAGCATGAGCGTGCCCAGTGCGCCGATTATCCGGCCACCCAGCCCAGCCCCAACGTTCCACATCGCGCTTCCGACCGCCCGGGTGGTCAGGGACACGCAGGTTCCTCCATCCAAGTGGACGCAGCCAGCAGGACATCATCCCGGATGCTGTAGCGGCCGTGCATGTGCGAAGGCGAATCGTACAAGCTGGGTAATGTCACGTCGAACGAGCCATGATCCGGGTCGAACCGCACTGCGATGTCTCGGAATTCGAGGAACCGGTGCGTGGTCGGGAACAGGCACTTATAGGCGCTTTCCTTGGCGCAGAAGAAGAGCCGGTCCCAGGGCATGCCATCGCCCTGCCGGCTGGCCAGCCAGCCGTACTCGTTCGCGGTGCAGATCACCCCCGCCAATTCGTCGGGCAGCGGCATGGCCGGCTCACTGTCCAGGCCAATGCCCCGGATGCCACAGGAGCTGTTCCCCGGCGGCGTTCGGGCGGCTGCAGCAGCGCAAAAGCCTCGACAGTGGGTGATTGAGCCGACGTAACCGAAAGGCCACACGGGATCACGGAAACGGCCCACTGGAATCGCCACACGGGGCCCGCCCAGGAGAGCCAGCGCCTCACGCGCGCAGCGTCGGCCGAGCGCGAATTCATACCGGCGCGCAGGCGTTGCGCGAGCCATGGCCTGTAATTCCTCGGGAAACAGGTCCGGGCCCTCGGCCAGGTTGTGGCGAGTGACTAGAGACACCTCCTGCGGGAAGAGTTGTTCCTGATATCCCTCAACCATCGGAGTCAGTGACGCAGCAACCACGAATCCGGAGCTAAGCAGAATCGGGGCCAGGATCGCGGGGGTTGTGTCGGACGCGGGAATTGCGCATTCTCGGTGCGAGCGATTGCGCAAGTCTGGCATTCCCAGGCAGCAATTCGTGGCGCGAGGCTTGCATCCCCATTACACCGGATCAGCAGGGTTGGTTGATTGCGACTGAAATGGAGCCGCGGAGATCTCTGGAAAATACTAGGAGCAAACTTTCATGAGGCAGGCGACAGAGGGTGCGACCACTTTTGAACCAATACAGGTACCGTCCGTCACCATCAGGTGGCCTGATGCCGCGGCCCAGTCAGGGGAGTCCAGGCGCCATATCGTCCTATATGGAGATGGGGAGAGGGGCGTTCTGTTCGGCGGCGATAGTGCCTGCCCGCGATATGCAGAGATCGTCTCGCGTAAGGGTGAGTTCTTCGTTGTCGCGAAATCCGATGACGAGCTCATTTCGGTCAATGGCAAGCTGGTTCATGGCGAGGCGCGTTTGCGCGAGCACGACGTGGTCAGGGTTGGCGACAATGAGATTCGTTTCAGCCTGGCCGAGGCCGACGAGCCCAATGTTGAGCAAGCGGTGGGTTCTGGTCTGCACGGGACTAAAGTGGGCAAACACAACGAGGACGTCGCGGACCGCATTATCAGCGTCGCCGATTTCATCTCGCAAAGCCGGGCATTGCGTGTGCTGTCGAACGCGACCGCCAGCCTGCTCGTGCACCATCCCTTTCCCGCGCTCTTCGATCGCATCCTTGACTTGGTGTTCGAGGCCGTGCCAGCCGACTTCGCAGCCATCATGTTGATAGACAGTGAAAGCCAAGAGCCCGTGCTCAAAGCTGGTCGCGATCGTATGAACTGTCCGGTCGCGCAGCGGTTGAGCCATGCGGTCGTGCACAAGGTTATCGAGGGGCGGGTGGCGGTGATGGCCGGCGATGTCTTCGAGGACGTCAACCTGCGGCCGCAGCCTACTCTGGTGGCTGATGCCGTTCGTCGGGTGATCTGCGCCCCGCTCTGGGTGTCAACCCGGCAAGAAGAGCCAGTGCGTGTTATCGGCGTGCTCTACGCCAGTGCACGGCTGGATCGCCCGTTCTTCCGCGAAGCCGACCTAGAAATCCTGACCGTGCTGGCCAACACGGCGGCGGCCAAGATCGAAACCGCCTGGCTACTGGAGGCGGGCATGGAACAGCGGCGGATGCAGGAAGGGCTGCGCGTGGCCGCCGAGATCCAGGCGAACCTCCTGCCGCACTTCCCGGCGCGCGTACCTGGCTATGATCTGGCCGGGCGAACCCAATCGAGTGAGGCAGTAGGCGGCGATTTCTACGACCTTGCCTATGACGGCAGCCTGCTTCACTTGGCGCTTGGGGATGTCGCGGGCAAGGGCGTGGGCGCGGCCATGCTCATGGTCGAGCTGCGTTCCACGGTGCGGGCCAATTGGAAACAAGGGCCGTTGGCCGAGGCCGCGACCCGGATCAATGGTCACTTTCATCTCAACATTCCCGCTGATCGCTACGCGACCTTCTTTCTCGGCCGTCTGAGTCCGGACAGCGGCCAGCTCACCTACGTGAATGCGGGCCACAATCGGCCCCTGCTGGTGGGCGCTGACGGTAGCTGTGCGACGCTCGGCGAAGGCGGGACGGCGTTTGGTGCTTTTGCCGACTCGGGCTACGACGAGGCCCGGGTGTCGATGCAACCGAACGACACGCTGGTGGTCTACTCCGATGGTATCAGCGACGCGTGGCCCGAGCCAGGAACAGCCGACCGCGAGTTGGCCCAGATCGTGCGCAAAGTCGGAACCAGCGGTGCGGACAAGATTCAGGATGCTATCTTCGAGGCTGCTGATCGGCGCACGACTGAACTGCCGCGCGACGATCGGACCCTGGTTGTTGTGCGCCGGCTGGCGGCGTAGCCCGCTTCACTCTCAGTAGCACTTCGACGCATCGAAAGTGCCGCCGCTGCCGAGGTTGCTGGCTTCGAAGCAGAGCTGGGTCGGGAGCGGGCTCACCATGCCGCGCACGTCTGGGCCGATGGGCGGCCACGCCACGCTGCCGAGCCAGCTCGGTTTGCCCGCCAGGTAGAGCGAGGGCGGCAGGGTCACAATCGGTTCCTTTGGGCAGGCGCCGCTGGTCGCCCTGAAGTCTTGACCGACACCACCTGCGCGTGGATGATCCCCGGCGCTCGAAGCTTTTCGCCTATGGACTCGCGATCACCCCGTCCGCATCCGGTGCAAGCCAACCCATGCTCAAACAACTCATCGCCAGACTGATGGTCAACCGCAGCAAGAGC
>PMJE01000070.1 GCA_003157315.1 Myxococcales bacterium
CAAACGAATGTTCGCCCATTTCGGATACGAGGTGTGCCGCCTGCACCGGTCGCGCTTTGGCGACTACACGCTCGGGGCTCTCGCCCCAGGCCAGTGGCTAAAGGGCTAACCCTGCTTGGCTCCCCATTAGATCGGCTAGCCCTGGAACAACCACAGTTGCGCCTGGCGGGGCGGAATCGAGAACTGGAACTGGTCACCCTGCAGTTGCATGAGATACTGGTGAATCTGGCAACCGTAGGCCCCCCAGCAGAGGCCGGCAGTGTTGATGGTGGGAGAGACCCAGTCCGAGGTCTTGTTGATGGCGACAATTCCCTTGTCGCCGCGGGCGAAGACGTAGAAACCATCGTCCTCCCACAGACTTCGTTGTGGCACGCCCTGGACCGCATTGTGGAAGCCGATCATCTGGACGACGTCGTACCGGTTCCAACACTCTTGCCAGCGGCCTTGATCCTCGGGATGGTGTGCGACACTTTCACCGTGGTCGCTGTAGACCAAAGGAACGCCGCCGTCGCGCCCGAGCACGTAGGCATTGGCCAGATATTCGTCCTGGGAATCGAGCAACATGCCGCGGAAGCCATCGTTGTTGGGCACGTCGTGGGTGACCGAGAAGGTCACGGCACGGTACCAGGGCAATGCGTTTCCGTACGCGCCCGGGTCGACGAGGGTGCGCAGCGAGCCCCCCATCTGGAAAGCCTGCTTCATCGTCTGCTGCAAGGGGAAGTCGTAACAGGCGAGGCTGGTTTCGCGAATGATGGGCCACAGAAACTGGATGTTCTGGTTCTTGTCGAAGGTCAAGGTTTCGCCGAAGACCAGCTTGCCCGCCACCGCTTCGGATTGGAAGACCGAGGTGACGTGCTCGACCGGCAGGTGCTTGACGGCATCGGCGCGGAAACCGTCGAATCCGAGCGCGACGAGCTGCTTTAGACACTCGATCTGTTCTTGCACCACCGCGATCGACAGCACCAGATCGGGCAATCCCGAAAGCTCCCGGTCGACCAACTGCTCGTCGTCGTCCCAATTGTCGATGTTTTCGTCGGGGTGGAAATCATGCTCGTCGAACAAGCCATTCGAGAGATCGCCATACAGCTGGTCAGCCCGGAAAGACGGGTCTTGGCCGTAGCGTTTCAGCAGATCCTCGCCCGGGAATTGAAACCGGTCCGGGCGGCCCTCGTTCGCCATGTGGTTGAAGACGATGTCCGCATAGGCAGCGACGCCCACATTCTTCAGCGCCTGGATCGCTTTCACGATATCGGCTTTGTTCCCCAGGTGCGAACGCAGGATCCGATAGTCCTTGGGCTGGTAAACCTGCCACCATTCCTGTCCGTTCTCGTCGGAATAGAGCGGCGGTGGAAACAAGACGGCACCGTAGCCAGCCTTGGCGATGTCCGCCGCGCGATCGGCGATGAGCTGATACTTCCAGTTGAACGCATGCAACACGACGTTCTTCATGTCCCTCACTCCTCGTTGGGTCGTTCACAAGGCCGAATACCAGATCAGCGTAGTGGCCCTCTCGACCCCGCGAGTAGACCATGGGCTGGCCCGCTCGGCAATATGAGCCCCACAAGATTTTGATTTTGCCTCCTCACCGCCTGGTCGCTGGCAAGCATCTTGCGGGTCTGTTCGCCAATGACCTCGGCGAGCTTCGCCTGCAGTTCGTTCAGCTTCATCTTGTGCAGGTTCGCTATGTCCTTCTTTCAGGCCGCGCAAGTAGGGGTGCTCGGTTCCGTGGTAGGTGGTTGTGCTGCCGAGAATCTTCGCCATTTTGCGCCTCCGGGTTTGCGATCGGGTTCGTTGCGATCGATGACCACATGCAGGCGTGATGTCGCGAGCACATCAAGGCGAATACGACCTACAATCGATCGACCTCACACGGATGCTCGCCGAGTCGCGCACCGGCTCGGTCAAGCAGGCACTCGTGCAGTACGCGCAGGCCGCGCTCGACGAGTACCGCACGCGTGGGTTCCCCGATTCGGTGGCCGTGCTCGACGCGTACTTCGCTGCGCTCGACGGCAGGCGCGATACTGCGCTTGCCGCCGCCAAGCGCGTCGATCCCGCGAAAGACGACGACATCGAGGATCTGTATCTCGTCGTGGTGGGCCTTGAGGTTGGGGGCGATCATGCCGCTGCCGAGGCTGTTCGCCGGGTGATGCGCCGACAAGGGGGCGTGCACATCGCGCGCGCGATCATGCTCCGCTGGCTCGACCTCGACGCGAATGCGCCGCGGCCGCGCGGGCTTACGCCGTGGCACGCCGGACCGCGCTGAGGCGCGCTCGCTGCGCGTGGAAACCGCGTGCGCCGCCCGCGTGCGCGTTCAGCCCCGCCAGCGCTGCTGTTGCAGTCTTGGGCTGCGTGGCTGGGCTACATGGCTCTGGCCACGCAATCCATGGTCAGCCTTCACTGTTGGCGGGTAGTCGCGCGAGGATCGCCTCTCCTGCCTTTTTTAGCTTCTTGAGCACCGGCAGTTGCCCAGAAAGCAGGCGGAGGAGGTCGGTGTCGCGGCTCTCCTGCATCGTGCTCTTGAGCGCGTCGATCATCTTGCCGT
>PMJE01000599.1:0-30428 GCA_003157315.1 Myxococcales bacterium
ATTTCCTGGGCCTCGCGGATGGTCCCGTCAGCCTTGCGCGTGCGCAACCCCAGCACTTCGGCCCCGGATGGCACAAAGACCTCGGCCGCCCGTTCGATGCCTTCCTTGCTCAGTACCTGCGTGATGGTGTGGGTGCGGCTGCCGCGTCCTCCGTCAGGAAAAACCCGCTCGACCGTGCGGTCCAACACCACCACCGCGGGCGCCTGGTAGCGGTGGCCGGACGCGAGGAAGTCCCGGATCACCGCAGCACCATCTAGCCGGAACTGGTCGAGCGGCAAAGCCAGTCCAGCGATGCGAGCCGCCTGCTGGACGGCGCTGCTGCCGGGAAAACGCTGCAGCGTCTCGGCGAATACCGCGTGCGCCGCTTTCACCGCGCCGGTGGCCAGCAGGGCATCGGCCAGACGCAGGCGCAGATGAGCGTCACGCGGGGACCAGTCGATGAGAGCCTGCAATTCCGAGACGGCGCTGGCCGCGTCGCCCTGCTCCAGCCGCAGTTCCGCCAACTCCGAACCAACCCAGTCCGGGTCGGCACTGGTGGGCAGCATCAGTCGCAGCGCCACCTCCGCCGCGCTGGCATCGCCGCGCTGTCGATGCCACTGCACCGGCACCTCGGACTGCCCGTCACAGCGAACCAGCAACTTGACCAGTCGCTCCTGCTCGCTGACGTTCTCCTGTTCCTCGGCACGGCGCAGCCCGCTCGCGAGAGCCGCACATGCCCCCTGTCCGGTTTGCCCGCGCGCCACGGCGGCTGCCAAAGCCGCGTCGGCGTCACGCTCCAGCCCGCGGACTCGCAAGGCATCGGCCAGTTGCAGCGCCGCTGGCCACCAGTCGGCTGCTGCGCTCCACGCCCGCTGGGCGTCCTCCGAAGCCTCGCGCGGCCGGTCGTTGTCGAATTCCAGACGCGCAAGATCCAGCCAGGACCGCGCCAGCAGCGGGTCGATGGTCACCGCACGCAAGTAGAGCCCACGCGCACGGTCGCGGTTCATGTTCTCGGGCCGAGTAGAATCCGTCTCGGCCACCCGCGCCGCCGCCGACAGGCCGAGCGCGAAGCGGGAATGCCTGGCCAGAGCATCCGCATGCACCAGCGCCTGGTCAATGTCGCCGGCCATGTGCGCCGCCAGCACGGCCGCAAGATCGAAAATGGCTTCTTCCAGAAGGGAACGGTTGGGCCAGCTTTCCAGGTCGGCATGTCCGTGGCGTGAGGCAGGCGCAAGCGACAAACCCACATCAATGCCCCCGCCGTGGTTGCCCAAACGCAGCTCCACCTGATGTCGACCCGTGCCGAGCGGCAGCGACCGTGCCGACCAGCGTGAGCCAAGGACCTCAGGCGAGTCGCCGTGGTGATGCCAGGGACCGCCATCCACGCGTAGCAAGGCAGGCCCGGCGTAGTCGAGCACGATCTGGTAGGTGCCGGCGCGCAGGTCAACCTCGGATTGGAGCACGCGTACCCCTGGCAAGGGATCCGTGCTGGGCGTCGTGAACCGACACCCCAAACGTGCCAGGGCTCGCTCTGGCTTTGCCGACCGCACGTCGTTGGATGAGAGATCGAGGTACGGTAGGCGGCCAGCCACACCGACAAGACGCAGCTCGGTTGGGCACCCTGAGCGGCGCGCTTCCTTTCCCAACAAATCCGTGTCGGCTCGTCGCCGCGCGATCTCGATGGCTAGCGATCCCAGCAGATGCTGCGCGCGCCAGGGCAAACGGTCGCGTCGCAGGGCAAGCACTCGCTCTTCAGCCGCGCGCCGATCAGGCAGTTCGTCAAGCAGGCGCGGCAACAGCGCAGCCGCCGCCGCGGCCAGCAGGCCATCGGGCGCATCGCCATCTTGTGCCGCAGCCCCAATCAGATCGAGGTAGTGCGCCACGGCGGTTTCGTCCTCCCCGCGCTCGTAGGCCAGCATGCCCGCGCCGAAGAGAGCCAAGCTTCGGGGCTCGCGCTTGGCGCCCACGACCATGACGTGCTTCCACATCGCCGCCGCTTGCTCGGCATTCCCATCAACCAGTGCCTGCCAGGCCCGGCCCGTCTCGGTGCTCGGGCCTACTCGTCGGCCACCACCCAGGATCCCAGCACATCCCGAAGCAAGACACGCCCCAAGCAGGCAAGCCGCTATTCCGATCCTGCTGCCGCGTGCGCTCATTTGCCAGCCTCTCCGGTGATGACCAGAGGCTCGCCCAGCAGATTGTCGACCTCGCGCAAGAAGGCGCGAAACTCACCATATTCGTTGGCTGCGATCCGATCACGTTCCACCGAGAGAAGCGAGCGCAGCTTGACGGTGCGACCGTCGCGCGACACGACTGCCTCCAGGTCGAAGCTGCCGAACTCCCCCTTCAGCCTGCACGCCGTCGGGGCACGCAGCAGGCGGAACCCGTCGGGCAAGCGGTACTCGAGTTGCTCCTCGTGTTGCCAAGGAAAACCAAGCACCAATGGCCACCTCCGCACGCCCAGACGCGCGTAGGTCTGGGTCAAGTCGGTCTCCCGTGAACTCGAAGGCAAGTGAAACTCGCCCCGCGGGTTGGGCTGGGCCAGATGTGGGACCAGGGCGCGTGCCCGCACGACAACCGGCTGGTTGCGGTCCTCCACGCCGGCCATGTCTACCGTCTCAAGCTGCGCGCCGGTGTGGCGGCTATTCCACACCTTGGCATAGCGCTCGCGCCGTTCGCCCGGTGTCTGGTAGTGCGCGCGCCATTCCTGTGCTGCCTGGCCCTTGATGGTCACTGTCTCATCGACCCGCGCGCTGCCGTCGGCAGCCAACGCGACCTTCCAGACCCGCACCGCGCGGTTGGCCGCGGCGGGCAGCACCGGGGTGCGCGCAAGGGTATTCCCCCCCCATCCCACGCGCAGGACCATCACCCCCTGGTCCTGGCTGGGCAGCTCGTCGAGGCCGGCAAACTCCGCCGTGCCGTCGAGATAGAGGTCGAGGCGGGGAACATAGGTGATGGCGTGGTCGAAGACGGCCAGCGAAGCCGGCTCGCTATCCACCAGGCCGGCCCGGCGCGATCGCAGCAAGACCAACTCGGACTCGATGCCCACTTCACGCAACAAGGCCAAGAGCAACAATGCCTTGTCTTTGCAGTCGCCAAACCGGCGCAGCAACACTTGGCTCACGGGATAGGGTTTGTATCCGTGAATTCCGAACTCCAGCCCCACGTAGCGCGTCTTCTCGATCACGAATCGGTGCAACGCTCGCACCTTTTCCGCATCGCTGTGCAGCCCAGATGTGGTCTGGGCGGCTACCTGCTTGAGGTTCTGGTCGCTCTGCAACTGGTCCTTCACCAGGCTCCAGTACCACCGGCCCACCTCCTGCCAGCTTTGGTAGGTACTGATGTGCAGGTAGGGCGCGACTTCGGTAAACCCGGGCATTGCCGGCTCCATGTCCACGCGTGCCACATCGCTGGCCGCCCAGCGATAGACCGCCTCATTCGCTTGGCGCTCAACCTCACTCTTGAGTCCCACCAGGCGCGGCTGGTTGAAGTGAAATGAACGCTGCGCCGGCGCGATGAGGGTGTAGTCCCAGCTGCGCTTAGGCAAGACGTCGGCGATCACGACAAGCTCGCCGAAATAGTCGGCCATGTCGTTCTGGTAGGCGACATCGGCCACGGTGTACTGCACCTCGATCACATCACCGGCCCGCAAGTTCTCGAAGCTCACCACCTCGGCACGCGCATCGTAGTACAGCCCGTACCAGGGTTCGGAAAGGTCGCGATCGTCGCGCCCGCTCGCCTGGGAAACCTCGACTTCCCCCCCAGCGGTGCGGCGAAAGATGCGCGCCTCGCGAATCTCCACTTCCTGCTCGCCGGGCACGTAGCGCACCAGCACCTCTTGGTTGTCGCGAGCCGCACGGTCGGTGCGCAGGTGAACGATGCGCTGAACGAACGCGTCGGCCAGACCATTGGGGTGCACCCGCGTGACGTGGCGATCGAGCAGAATGACGGCTGGATCGTCATCTGTCGGCGGCACGGGTGAGAGCAAGGCCCGCCGGCTCAACCTCTCGCCATCTCCGGCAAAGCGTCGCGCCAGATCCTCCGCACCGGCCGACCGGTGCGCCTCAGCGGGAACCGCAGCCAACGACTCGGCGTAGCGCCGCAGTGCCGGCTGTTGTGGGCGTAGTTGCAGCGATCGACGCAGGCTCGCCTCCGCCTCCTGCGGACGTCCCATCCGCGCCAGCAGGCGACCCAGCTCCTCATGCAGCCGAGGCTCGTCGGACAAACGCAGCAAGGCCTTGCGCAGGACCGACTCGGCTAGGGTGCCCTGTCCCGCTCCCTCTAGGGTATGGGCTTGCTCAATGATGAAGAAATGTAGATCGGGCCGCCAACCCGCCGCCTCGCCGTAGAGCCGAGCTGCCTGGCTGTGATCTCCGCGACGGCGCGCGGCCCCGGCCAAGTCTCGCAGCAAATCCGCATCAGAGCGACGCGCGTCCCACAGGTGTCGCAGCTCTGCCTCCGCCTGCGCAAAACGTCCCAATGCCTCAAGTGTGTGCGCGCGCGCCGCAAGCACCGCCGGAACGTTTCTCGCCGCGCCTGCAAGCGCGTCGAGGCGCCGCAAGGCCGCGGCGTGCAGGCCAATCTCGCGTTCCTCGCCCGCCAGGGCGAGCTGGGCAGCAAGCGAGGTTGGATCGGCCGCTGCGGCCTCACGCCAGCGCTGCAGCGCCACCTCCTGCCGACGCTGCCGCTGCGCCAGATCGCCAAGCTCGGCCAACAACAGCGCGCGCTCACCCGGCCCCGGCGCCAGCAGCAGTGCTTGCTCCAGTGCCGGTCGCGCGTCGTCCTCCTCACGTGCCACCTGGCCGAGGAATAGCAACGCCGCATAGCGGGCCGCTGGGGAAGCTGGCTCTGCCTTCGCCGCCCGGCTCGCCGCCACCTCGGCCGCCTTGCTCTCGCTATCCTCGCTGCGCAGAAGATCGAGAACCCGCGCGAAGTCCAACCAGCGCGAGGCCGCCTCGCCGGCCGGGGCCTGCTCCGCCCGTCGACGCAATATCTCATTGAGATCACGCACGGGTGGTGGGGGGCCAGGTGGCGAAGCGGCCGTCACGCCAGCGGCACGCGCCTCAGCGTTTGCCGTCACTTTGGGCAGGGGCGCCCCCTGGGGATCGGTCAGGCGCAGGAACAGCTGCCAGCTTCCCGAGATCACGACCGTCTTCACCAGCAGCACGCTCTCGCCGCGCGGGAGCCACAGCGCGGCCGAATCCTGATCCAGCGCCGCCGGCCGCACCACGTCCCGGCTCAGCACTGAACGACCGTTGAGCCAGGCCTTGACTGGCCCCGACGACCCGAGCCGCAAAGCGGCCCAGCGCCCCACGTCGCTGTGCAGATACGCGAGCACGTACGCGACAGCATCGCTGTCCGGACGCAAGAGTGCGCCAAGCGCAACCGCCCCCTGCGGAGCCACCTCGGCGGAAGTCCGGCGCCAGCAGGCTTCGTGCGTCTTGCCCGGATAGCACTGACTTCCGCGCGGATCGGGCAAAACCAACTCGGCCGGATAGATGCGATCCAGTCCGCTGCGGCCCTGGGCATCGAAAGGCCCCAACACCCACAAGTCGCGCAGCAAGCCCAGCCCGCGCCGGCGCGATTCTGCCTGCTCGTGCTGGCCCGCACCGTCCTCCTCCAGGGCAAGGAAGTATGACGCCTGCGCTGCTACCAGGGGATCCGCGCTTGCCCTATCCTTTCCCTCGACAAAGTCGCGCAGCACGGCTGCCAGCCGGCCAGGGCCAAGCATAGTGTCCATGTGGACCAGCGCAGCCAAGCACGACAAAGCCTCGGGCGTCGCCTTGCGGGCCAACAAAGCCGTGCGCTCGGAATCAAATCGATCCTGGAAGGCGTCACCCCGCGCTTCCCCCTGCCCCGCGAGAGTCTGCCCGGCGAGCAACAACGCCACGGCGCAGGCCGACCGCCGGGCAAACGTCATCTTCATCACAGCGCGAATCTACGACGCGAAGTAGTCCCCGATGGCCTCGCGCAGGGCCAGGCGGGCGCGGTGCAAGCGCGTCTTGACCGCAGGGAGGGAAAGTCCGAGCAACTCAGCTGTCTCCTCGGTGGACAGTCCCTCCACGTCGCGCACGAGAAAAACTGTGCGCAGCCCGTCGGGCAAGGCGTCCACTGCAGTCTGGATGTGACGCCGCAGTTCCTCGGATTGCAGCTGCTCGTCCGGCCGTTGCGACCAATCCTCCGACGAGCCATGCGCCGACTGCTCCGCCGCCTTGTGCAGGACACCAGGCTCGATGTCGTCCAGCATGACCTCGGGATGCCGATTGCGCGCACGCAGGAACATGAGCGCCGCATTCACGGTCACTCGATACATCCAGCTCCCGAACTGCGCCCGCCCCTCGAATCCCGGAAGGTTCCGCCAGGCCGACAGAAACGCGTCCTGCAGGATTTCCTGCGCGTCGTTCTCGTTGCGGACAAAGCGCATGGCCAGCCGGTAGAGCTTGTCTTCGTAGCGGCCCAGCAGTTCCTCGAACGCCGCCACGTCCTTGCTGCGCGCGCGCGCCACCAGCACCTCGTCGGTCAGGCCGGCCAGGGCAGACGACTTTGCGCCGTCAGGGCTGTGAGCAGTGTCACTTCCAGGCATAATATCCCCCTCGCGGGAGAGGCTAAGGATAGGCTACTGTTGCCCAAGAGCATAGACCTTCGATCGCTTCGCGCTACACTTCGGCCCCGCCCCATGGTCCTCGCCGTCCTCAAATCTCTCCGCTTTCATCAGTGGGTCAAGAACCTATTCGTACTCGGGCCCTTGGTCTTTGCGCGCCGAGTTGACGACCCGCGCGCCGTGCTTTCATCGCTTCTGGCCGCGGCCTGCTTCTGTCTCTTGTCGAGTGCTGTCTACGTGTTCAACGACATCGTCGATGTGGACAAGGACCGTGTTCATCCCTTGAAGCGCCTGCGTCCCATTGCCTCGGGCGCCCTACCTGTGCCTGCCGCTCGCCTGCTCGCCGCGGTCCTGGCCCTGCTCGGACTCTGTGGCAGCTACTTCATCGCTCCTACGCTAGTGGCGATCGCCGCCGCATACCTCGTACAAAACGTCGCCTACTCCTTCTGGCTGAAGCATGTCCCGTTCGTGGACGTGGCGTGCATCAGCACGGGTTTTTTGCTGCGCGTGTTGGGAGGCGCCAGTGCCATCCCGGTGGACCCGTCGGTCTGGGTGTTGCTCTGCACCTTGCTGCTGGCGGCGTTCCTGGGGTTCGGCAAACGCGCCCACGAGCTGCGCGTGGCGGGAACGAAAGGTGGTAACCAGCGTCTGGTGCTCGACCGCTACCCACCCCACGTGCTGCGCGTGCTGCTCTACCTGCTGGCGATCTTGACCGTGCTCGCCTACCTTTTCTACACCCAGTCGCCCCACGCTCGGACCTTCTTTGGCACGCGTCGTCTGGCGCTCACCGTGCCGTTCGTGGCGTTCGGGGTATTTCGCTTCATCTCGATTGTCCAGGGCAAAGTCGACAGCGAAAGCCCCACCGACTCCATGCTGCGCGACCCGCCCTTCCTCATCAACCTGCTCGGCTACGCTGTCGCCATCATTGCGATCTTGTACGGCGGCTGGTAACCAGCCAGCGGCACGGATCGTCGGCCGTCGTTGCCTCCGAGGGTTGAGGGAGCTTTGCTATCCGCGCACGCAGTTGCGTCCCGCGTTCTTGGCCTCATAGAGGTGCTCATCTGCGCGCTTGATCAGCCCCGCCGCGTCTGTAGTTTCCTGGTCCAAGGCCGCAACGCCCAGCGAAATGGTGACGTCCATCTTGACCCCCTCGAACCGGAAATCCGTGAGCTCCACGATGCGCCTGATCTTCTCGGCAAACTGATGGGCGTTGTGAGCGTCGATCTCGGGCAGCACGATGGCGAATTCCTCACCACCGTAGCGCGCGAATAGATCCTCGCGTCGAATCTTGTTCTTCACGGTCGCCGCCAGGGTCTTCAGCACCGAATCACCAGCCAAATGCCCCTGGGTGTCGTTGACCTGCTTGAAATGGTCAATGTCGAACATCACCAGGGACATTTCGCGCCGATAGCGCAGGGCACGCGCGATCTCGCGCTCGATGCATTCCTGGAAATAGCGTTTGTTGAAAATCTGGGTCAGGCCGTCCACGGTGGTTAGCCGATAGATCTCCTCGTGGTAAGCGCGCTCGATGTTGCCGCCGGAAAGAAATTTGAAGATGGTGCGGCCGATCTTGATGAAATCGCCGTCCTCCAGCGCGCGCTCGTCGATGAGCTCGTCGTTGACGTAGGTGCCGTTGGTCGATCCGAGGTCGCGAATCCGGATCACGCGTCCAGAGTTCACGATCTTCGAGTGCGCGCGCGACACCGACTCCTGATCGATCTGAATGTCAGACTTGGAGGAGCGTCCGACGACCAACGTCGGCGCTTCCAGGTTGTACTTGCGACCGAGGTCAGACCCATAGATGACCACCAAGCACGCCTCCTTGGTGGGCGCGTGTTCGGAGATCTTGTTGATGCTGGTGACGACCGTTTTGGCCCGAACGTGATCGGAATCGACAAGGCGGTCGGCTGGTTTGGGCGGAACCCGTGGCAAGTGAAACTTCAGGTTAGGACAGGACCGCAGCCGGGTAAAGCCGCATTAGCGTGTATGCTTTCCCAGTACATTGCCCTACATGCCTGACGTGGTCGCACTATCGGCATTCTTGGTCAGGCGTCGGATCTAGTGTCGACGAAATAACCCCGGCACTGCTGCTGAAAGTCCTCAAATGCCTGGGATTCAGCACGGCTGTTGTTGCGGGCGGAAAGATTGGCAATCAGGTTGATGAGAGGCTTGCGGCGCGGCCACAGGCTGGCCCACACCCGGCGCAATACGGACGACATCGAGTAGAAGTTCCGGTTGCAGGTGACCATCTCCCGGATAGCAGCGTCGAGTGACAGGCGTTGGTAGCGGGCCACCGGAAAGGACAAGGTGTAGTAGCGCCAGTCTTCGGGAAACGCGTTGAGAGCGATGCGGTTCTCGCCCTTCATCTGGTTCCACAGGCGGGTGCCGGGAAGGGGCGTCAGGAACAGGGCATTCAGGCTGTCGACGCCATACTCTCTTGCGGTTTCGGCCACGCGCTCTCCGATGCCGGCCTCGTCGATGTCTAGGCCGATGATGAAAGAGCCCATGACCTGAATGTTGTGCCGCTGGATCCGACGTACCGAGGCACGAAAATCCCGGCCCTTCTGTGAATTGAACTTCTTCCCCAGCTCGCCCAGGCCCTCGGCACTCGGGGACTCGAAGCCGATGAAGACGCCACAGCAGCCCGCCGCGCGGGCCAGCGCCGGGACCTCTTCATCGTCCCCAAAATTGATGGTCGCCTGGGCGATCCATTCCTTGCGCAGCCCAGACTTGGCCAAGGCACGAAAAAGCTGCTTGGCTCTAGCGATGTGTTCCGGGCGGATACCGATGAGATTGTCGTCCACCACCAGAACCCGCTTCTCCGGGATGCTCAGAAACTCAGCCACCACATCTTCAATCGGGCGTTGCCGGTATTGCGTGCCGTTGAACGTGCTCACACTGCAGAAGCTGCAGTTTAGCGGACACCCACGCGTAGTTTGGATGGACCCGAACGCATAGCCCTCGGGCAGCAGGTCTTGTCGCGCAGGCACGAATGAATCTACGGGGACATGCCCTCCGTCGTACTGGCGCTGCAATTTGCCGCTCTTGAAATCATCGAGCACCCGTGGCCAGACCGTCTCCCCTTCCCTGGTCACTACCGCATCCACCCGCGCCAGGACTTCGTCCACGCACATGGTCGCGTGAATGCCACCCATCACAACCGGGATTCCCAGGCGGCGGAATTCCGCGGCCAGCTGGTAGGCGCGCGGAGCCTGGGAGGTGAAAGCCGTGATGCCCACCAGGTCAGGCCGGGGCAGCTTCGCGTAGTCTGGCAGTTTGACGTTCTCGTCCAGAATCGTGACTTCCCACTCTGGCGGCGTCAGGCGCGCCAGCACCATAAGGCTAAGGGGTTTCCAGACTCGGTAGTGGTTCCACCGGTTTCGCTTGGCCGTGACACACGAAACCAGAGAATTGGTGGGGTTGATCAGATAGAGGCGAATGTTGCACCCTCGCTGGTAGGCAAGACGTCACAGGTTGGCTGTTCCCGCGTGTATCGTCCAGATATTAGTCCCGCGCAAGCCATTCTGTTGGGGCTTGTTCCCGACGGACGCGGCAGGTACAATGGGCTCGGCTTCGTCCTGGGTGCATGCATGTCGTTGCTGTACGAATGGCTTGACAACGCCGCAGGTGCGCGCCGGGGAGCCATGGGAGGCGGCCAGGCCCTGATCTACAGGGACACCTACCTCTCGTGGCACGGATTGCGACATCGAGTCAATCGACGCGCAAGCGAGTTGAAAGGATTCGGCATCCAGGCAGGCGACTGGGTTGGCCTCATGCTGGGCGGCGTTCCGGATTTCGTAGTGCTGGCCCTTGCCCTCTCCAAGCTGGACGCCGTCGTGGTGCCTCTTGATCCCACCCTGGGCGGACGCGACCTCAACATGGTTTTCTCGGCTGCCCACCTGCGGGCGTTGATCACGCGGCCGAACACCCTGACACCCTTTGCGGCCCCTGCTGGCGCACCGCCTGCGGACCGAGAGCACGCGCGACCTCGCGCAGTACTCGAAAGTCGTCGCCGCGTGTCCGGCACGCTGCTGACTTGTGCCACCTTTGAACGAAAGCCTTTCAGAGTACACGTGGTCCCCGAAGTCGTGCTTTTCACCTTGGACGCCGGTGGAGATCCCAAGGGTGTGGTACGCGAGCGCCGCCAACTGGAGGGCATCGGCGCCACCATAGGCGCAACGCTGGAGATCGATGCCAAAACCCGCGTGAGTACAGCCTCCGGACTCCACACCAGCCAAGGCTTTGATCTCGGCCTGTGCGCGGCGTTGGCCCAGGGCGCCGGGTTGGTTCTCGACGACGAGTTGGTCGCAGCCCGCCTGGCCAAGTTGCTGTCCGAGCAAGGCGCTGACGTCCTGGCGGCCACGCCTGCATCGTTCGCCGCCATGGCGAGAATGCCAACCGCCAAGCCGTGTCCATCGCGCCACACCCGCTGCATCAGCTCGGGCGAGTCGCTCACCCCGGCGGTGGCGCAGGCTTTCCGCAGGCGATTCAAGGTTCCCCTGCTCTCCTGCTACCAAACGGTGGAGACTGGTCCGGTGGCCATTGATCTGGAAGGTAGAGATCCTGTGACGGTTGGCTTGCCCTTCGCGGGCGTCGAGATTCGCGCCGCCGATCCCCAGGGTGGCCAGATACCCACCGGCGTGCCCGGGCCCGTCTGGGTGCGCGCTGCGGGCGTGTCGGCCGGCTTTGTCCCGCCGGTCAGGCTGCGCACACGCGGCGGCGAGGTACCCATCGGCCGTGGGCTTCGCGACGGCTGGTTGCGAACCGGGGACATCGGCAGCCTCGACCGGAATGGCCGTCTGACCCTGTTCGGTCGGGAAGATGACTTGGTCAAGGTCGACGGTCGGCGGGTGGCTTTGGGCGAGGTTGAAGGGTGTCTGGAGGCATTTGCAAATGTGCGCAGCGCCGAGGCTCGCCTGGAGCATGACGACGTTGGCGGTTCACGGGTGATTGCCCGTGTGCAACGTGACGGCCACTGCACGCCCAAGCAGCTCATCGATCATTGTGCCAAGCACCTGGCACCGCACAAGGTGCCGGCGCGGGTCGAGTTCGGCGAGAAAGGATAGACAATACCAGCTACTCCAGCAGAGGATGCAAATCCGCCTTGACCAGCACCGAACCGCCGTCAGCCACCGTGATCTCCTCAAAGTGCGAGTAGTAGCTCGGGTGACGAATCTCGACCCGGTAGAAGCCCGGTCGGATGAAACGATCCGGCTTTGCCCATTGCGAGGCGCGTCCCATGGGCACGTCGTCGAGCAACACCGCGGCTTCGGGCACGTTGCATTCGACCCGGAAAGCCGCCGAGCCCTCAGATTTCAGCGAGGCACAGGCGGCAAAGGCGAGAACAGCGAAAATCACGAGCACAATCGATTTCATGGTTTTGTTGCAGGAGGTTCGGCCCCTGCCCCCGGTTGTGGATCACCGGCTTGCGCCAGGCGAACCTGGAGTGTTACCCGATCGGCCGGCGGCTTCAGTTCGCTCACCAGCAGCCGGCCCGCGACGTCGCGAATGAGAGCAGCCTCAATCTCGCGGCCGCTCATGCGCGTGAACACCCGGATCTCGGCCTGATTCGTGGTCACGTGACGGACCTCAGCCGCGGTAACCGCGCCCAGCCGCTTCACCACCTGAATCAGCGCCATGAGTGCCGCCGGCTCGACCACATCAAGATCCAGCGTCACATAGCGCGCCCCCGCAGGAGCCGGCCGCAAGAATGTGGATAGCTGGCGCGCCAACCCGCTTGCGGCACGTTGCGCGCACGCAAGCCGCGCAGCAACCTCGTCGTCGGCGAATCCCCGTTCGCTGCTNNACGCCCCACGAACCGAGCCTTCGCTCGACCAGGTGGCAGACAACCAAAGTGCCCGCGTCGCCTGGCGAGCCGCCGCAGCCACCAACGAGGCCTCATCGCGTACGGCAGCCAACTGGGCCGGGACGCTGGCAGCAGCCAGCGTTTTCACTATCACTGTGTTGGCTTCGTCGGACAGGTCACCGCCCACCAGGATGAATGATCCAGCGGGCCGAGCCAACGCGGTCGCTGGCTCCCCGGCGGTGGTTCCCCGAGCGCGCTCCATCTCCCGCCGGAGCAGGGCGGTATCCACATCTGCGTCGA
The DNA here is from genome assembly GCA_003157315.1 of Myxococcales bacterium. The sequence goes on from PMJE01000599.1 coordinate 12,687, forward strand.
TCTGAACCCGCAGACGTCCGCTGCTTTCTTCCTGCTCGAGGATGCGGTAGCTGCGTACAAAACGCTGGCCTCGGTTCGCGAAGGACGCCTTGAGCTGCGCCAGCCCGGCCGGAACAGGCTGCGCCTCGCCGCCACCTTCCTTGAGCAAGTCCGCGAATGCGCGCTCGACCGTCTGACGAAACGCATCGGCCAGCGCACGCTGTTTGGCCACGACTGCGTTGCCGTTCACCACAGGCACCTCGCCGGTGACCACGTGCTCACCTGGCTGCGCGCCGGCCGACACGGCGAAAAACAGGACCACAATCGCCCCCGCAAAGCGAAAACATCGAAGCGCGGATCGGCGCTGCGTTGCGTGTCGTGGCGCTCGGAGTGTCATGGCAGAACGTTCTGAAGGTAGATCACAACCGGTCCGCCGGCGAGCCTATCGAGCATCGGCTCGCCTCCCCTGAGCAGGACCAACCGCCCTTTGTCGTCGCGGCGCGCGCTCATCGCGCCTGTGGGCGGCCGCCCCTGATGATAACGCACGCCTTGCACGCCGATCTCCTTGCCTCCCACCACCACCATAGGCGCCAACTCCAGTGGCATCGCAAGTACCGAGAGAACCATCGAGCCCGTGGTCGTGGTCGTGGCCGTGGCCGTGACGGACGCGCGCGAAGCGCGCGGCGGCTGGTGGGGTGGGCTGTCCGTCCCGAGGTCCCCGAGGGGAGTGTTCGTAGCATTTCCCAACAGATCCTCGAACCTCACCCCAACCCACAACACCACGCCCCCATTCGACTGGTACTCGATGCGGGTCGTGGTCGCACGGCCCAGCGCTGCATCTACCTGGCTCGCCTCCAGCCTTGCACTGCCCCGTACCGACAGGGCACGCAGGGCGGTCCGCAGTTTTTCGGTCGCAGCGGCGCGGGCTCGCCGTTCTGCGCCGGGCCGAGCCGCATCGGGTGAGGGCATGCGCATGTCGGCTGCTGCGCCGGCGCTGGCCGTGACCGTGCCGGCCGACCAATCCACGTCTACTCCAGCAAGTTGGCGAACCAGCGAAGCCGCCGTCGCGACCTGCGCGTGGGTCAGGACGGCCAAGACCAGGGCGACGACAAAGTGTCGCGCAGCACCTATTCCCATTCTATCGTCGCCGGCGGTTTGGACGAGATGTCGTACACCACGCGGTTGATTCCGCGCACCTCGTTCACGATGCGCGACGAGATGGTGGCCAGCAGGTCGTGCGCAAGGGGCACCCAGTCAGCCGTCATGCCATCCCTGGAATACACGGCGCGCAGTGCGAGCACGTTGGCATAGGTGCGCTCGTCGCCCATCACGCCCACGCTGCGCACTGGAAGGAGCACCCCGAACGATTGCCATATGCTCTCGTACAGGCCAGCCGAACGGATCTCCTCGTCGATGATGCAGTCGGCTTGGCGGAGGATATCGCAGCGTTCCTGGCTGACCGGCCCCAAAATGCGCACGGCCAGCCCCGGTCCCGGGAAGGGTTGGCGCCAGAGCAGGTCGTGCGGAAGATTCAGTTCCTCTCCCAANNAGCTCGCGCAGGGGTTCCACCAGCTTCAGGTTCATCTTCTCGGGCAGGCCGCCCACGTTGTGATGGGACTTGATGGTGGCCGACGGCCCCTTGTGCGACACGGATTCGATGACGTCGGGATAGAGCGTTCCCTGCACCAAGAAATCCGCCTTGCCCGCCTTGCGCGCCTCTTCCTCGAACACGGCGATGAACTCGCGGCCGATGATCTTGCGTTTCTGCTCGGGTTCTTCCACGCCGGCCAACTTCGTGAGAAAGCGCTCGGCCGCATCGACCACCACCAGATTCATCCTGAAGACGCCGCGAAAAAACCCCTCGACTTGGGCCGACTCGCGTGCCCGCAGCAGGCCATTGTCCACGAAAATGCAGGTCAGCCGATCGCCCACCGCACGATGAACCAGCGAGGCTGCCACCGACGAATCAACCCCACCCGAAAGGCCGCAGATCACGCGGCCCTGGCCGATCTGTTGTTTGACCTTCTGGATGGCCTCGTCGACAAAATTGGCCATGGTCCAGGTGGGCTCGCAACGGCAGACACGGAAAAGAAAGTTGCCCAGGATTTCGCTACCGCGTGGGGTGTGGGCGACCTCGGGATGAAACTGCACTCCCCAGAACTTGTGTTTGAGGGATTCCACGGCTGCGAAGGGGCAATTGTCGCTCACGCCAATGCGACGGAAGCCGTCGGGCAGCGCTTCGACCCGATCGCCATGGCTCATCCACACCGCGATCTCGTCACCCAAATCGAATCCGGCGAACAGCTCGCACGGCGTCTCCAGTTTGACCGAGGCGCGACCGTACTCCCGGTTTTGCGCCGGTTCCACCCTGCCGCCGAGAAGCAGGCTGGAGAGCTGCACACCGTAGCAGATGCCGAGGATGGGCACGCCCAGCGAAAACAATTCGACGCTCACGCGCGGGGCACCCTGGTCGTACACCGACGATGGCCCACCCGAAAGGATGATGCCCGCCGGGCGCATGGCGCGAATCTTGTCGAGCGAGAAGTTGAAGGGATGGATCTCCGAGTACACCTTCTGCTCACGAACCCGCCGCGCAATCAGCTGCGTGTACTGCGAACCAAAGTCGAGGATGAGGACGATTTGCTTCTTGGCAGACATCGGCGGCGCTCGCGGGCTACTGTTCAACTCTATAGTTGGGAGCTTCTTTGGTAATGATCACGTCGTGGACGTGCGATTCGCGCAGGCCCATCTGTGTGATCCTGATGAAGCGTGCCTTGTTGTGCAGCTCGGCTATGTTCCGGCAGCCGCAGTAGCCCATGCCTGAACGCAGACCGCCGATGAGCTGGTACATCGATTGCGAAAGACTTCCACGGTAGGGCACGCGTCCCTCGATACCCTCTGGCACCAGCTTGGCGTCGGCAGTGACGTCGGACTGGAAATAGCGGTCCCGGCTGCCCGCGCGCATGGCGCCCACTGACCCCATGCCCCGGTACACCTTGTAGCTGCGACCCTGGTACAGGATGATCTCGCCCGGCGCCTCGTCCGAGCCCGCGAACAGGCTGCCAATCATCACCGTGTGCGCGCCTGCCGCAATCGCCTTGGTGATGTCGCCCGAGTATTTCACGCCGCCGTCCGAAACAATGCGCACGTCGAGCTTGGCCAGGGCGTGTGCGGCGTCGGTCACCGCGGTCATTTGCGGAACACCGATGCCCGCAATCACGCGGGTGGTGCAGATGGAGCCCGCGCCGATGCCCACCTTGACCGCGTTAGCGCCCGCCTTGGCCAAGGCCAGGGCGCCTTCGGCCGTGGCAACGTTGCCCGCGATGATCTGCGCCTTGGGAAAAGTCTTGCGGATGTCCGCCACCGCTTCCAGCACCAGCTTCGAATGGCCGTGGGCCGTGTCGATGCAGATCACGTCAGCCCCCGCCTGCAGCAGCGCGGCCGTCCGCGCGGCCCGGTCAGGCCCGGTGCCCACCGCAGCGCCCACGCGCAAGCGGCCCAGGTCATCCTTGACTGCGTCCGGGTGCTGCTGAGCTTTCTCGATGTCCTTGATGGTGATGAGACCGCGCAGCCGGCCGGCGTCGTCCACCACCAGGAGTTTCTCGATGCGATTCTTGTGCAGCAGCTCCTTGGAATGCTCCAGGCTCAGCCCCTCGTGCGCGGTGATGAGCTTGGTAGTCATGAGATTCCGCACCGGCTGATCCAGGTGCCGCTCAAAGCGCACATCGCGATTGGTCAGGATGCCCACCAGACGACCATCCTCGGCCACCACTGGCAGGCCTGAAATCTCGTAGCGCTTCATCAGCTCGAGCGCGGCAAAGAGCTTTTGGTCAGGGCCGATGGTGACTGGATCCAGCACCACCCCGGTCTCCGCCTTCTTCACCTTGCTGACTTCCAACGCCTGTTCGTCGATGCCCAGATTCTTGTGAACGATGCCGAGGCCTCCGTCGCGCGCCATGCTGATCGCGGTGCGCGCCTCGGTCACCGTGTCCATGGCCGCCGAGATGATCGGGTTGGCCAAGAGGATGCTGGGGGTCAGCTCGGTGCGGACATCCACGTCCTTCGGCAAGACGTCGCTTTCAGCGGGAACCAGCAGCACGTCATCGAAGGTGAGGGTTTCGCGCAGGGGACCGTCGGGCAGCATCTCGGGAGACTAGCCGAGCGCATGGCGATCATTCAAGTCCGGTTTGCAGCACTGCTGACGCAATTCACAAGATAACTCCGGCGCCCCCACGCTGCCTGGTTGCGGCATCAGAATCCTGAGCCCTTGTCACGGAACAAGGCACTGCCTACCATGGCCGTCAAGAATGTCCTGGTGCTCTCCGCGCTTCAAGGAGGAACGTCATGATCCAATTCGTCGTGAAACTACGGATCGCTTGTTCTTGGTTGGCCTTCCTGTTGGCGATCGGGACGCCGTGCTTGGCGTCTGCCCAGGCCGCAGACGCAGTCTTGATAAAGAGCTTCGATATCAGCGCCGCAGGTCCAGGCCCCAGGATGCGGGCGGGCGATCTGAACGGGGACGGCAGGCTTGACTTCCTACTGTGTGACGCCACCGACGATACTCCCAGCTACGTTGCTATGCTTACGGCCTACGACGGCTATACCGGCAAGATGCTCTGGCAGGTAGGCAGCGGTGGCTCCTCGGGTACCGACCGCGATGAACCCTGTCAGATCGTCGATATCGACAACGACGGCTACAACGAAGTACTGGCGGCCATGAATGGACAGATGAATATCTACAATGGAGCCGATGGCACGTTGAAGTCGTCATTTGCTCTTCCTGCGGCCGGTGCCCACGATTGCATCATGATTGCCAATATCTCGGGGAACCCCATTCCGATGGATATCGTGGTCAAAGACCGATACACCCAGGAGTGGGCGATGACCAACACCGGAAAGTTGCTTTGGACCTACTCAGGCATCACCGGCCACTACAACGTTCCCTTTGACTTCAACGGTGACGGCAAGGACGAGATGTTCACCGGCTACGTTGTGTTGGATCAAACAGGAAAGGCGAAGTACCCAGACCCAATCGCCAAGGATCACCCGGATAACATCTGGGTCGGCGACGTCGACGGCGACCCAAGCAATGGCGTCGAGGTCGTCTACGGTCTTGCCCAGCAGCCGTCGATTCAATGCATAAGCCCAAGCAGCAATGGCAAAGTTCTCTGGACCAATTCCGACATGACCGAAGCGCAGCAGATACTCCTCGCTGACTACCTCCCAGATCAGAAAGGGCTGGAAGTCTATGGGCTGGACCGTACCATCCGAAATGTCCAGGATTCTCTGTTCCTTCTTGATTCCACCGGCAAGACGCTCTGGAAGGAGACCGGTACCAATGGAGGCGGCGGAACCGCCATCAAGCCCATCCCCAACTGGGATGGCACCAACCAGCCGATGGTACTGGCCTTCAAACGAGGCAGCGCGCAGGTATGGAATGGCCAGCACGTGATGGTGCACAAAATGCCGATGGATGGCAACGCGATGGTTGGCGATTTTGGCGGCGACGGCAAGACGGAAGTCCTCATGTACAGCAGGACCACTGCCAACATTTACGCCTTTGCCCAGTTTGACTACAACACGCCGGCACCGAACCCAGGCCATCCCATGAAACAGACCAGGCAAAACTACAACTGGTCGAGGTATGGCTCGAGCGATGTCTGGGCCTTCACGACCCTTCAGGGCGCCGGCGGGAGTACTGGAGCGGGCGGAGCTGCTGGAGCGGGCGGAGCCACTGGCGCTGGCGGGGCCCCTGGAGTAGGCGGGGCCACTGGCGCTGGCGGGGCCAGCGGAACTGGTGGAACTCCTGGCACTGGCGGGACTCCCAGCACTGGCGGAATAGCCCGCACGGGTGGGGTTCCTAGCACTGGTGGAACCCCGAGGAGTGGCGGAACCACGAATGCCGGTGGCATCACGAGCGCTGGCGGCTCAATGACCGCCGGCGGGGCAATCGTCGCAACCGGCGGTGCCGCGACTGCCGGCGGCTCGGTTGCCACCGGTGGGACAATCGTTGCGACCGGCGGTGCGCCGAGCACCGGCGGCAGTCCCCCGCAGACCGGCGGTGCGCCGAGTACCGGCGGCAGTCCCCCGCAGACCGGCGGTGCGCCTGCCTCCGGCGGTACGAGCCCACCGTCGAGCGCAAGCGGTGCCCAAGCAGCCGCTAGCGGATGTAGCTGCCATCTTGGCGCCGCACCCCGGGCTGAAGGGTTCTGGGCGATCGCAGCGCTGCTGGCGCTGGTCGTCGTCGGTCGGCGCCGCTGGCGGTCCTGACCGCGCCCATAATCATCCGGCACGCCGGCAGCGCAGAATGCGGCTACTGCCTCGTGCTGGGGAGGACACTGTTCAACGCCAGAGGAGTTGCGCTACTTCCTGCTCGGCTTGGCCGGCGTGCAGCTCTTCAGGATCTCCTGCGCCTTGGCCTTGGCCTCGGGCTTCACCCCGGCCAGGGCGGCGAACTTGTCCAATTCGCTGCTGGCCGCAGCGCAGTCACCGTGAGCAACCAGTACCTTGCCCAGTTCGTAGCGGGCCAGCGGGCTGCTGCCGTCGATGGCAACTGCCGCCCGGCATTCTTCCTGCGTCAGCTTTGCCCTGATGTCTTTGTCAGCCAGTGCGCGGCAGTAGTCAGCGGCGATGGTGGCGTTCTTCGGATCCAGCTTGCGCGCCCGCGCCAGAGCGTCAGCAGCGGCGGCCGGCTGCTTGCGCCGCATTTCCACCCGTCCCAGCCCGGTCCACGCCGCAGCCAGCTTCGGGTCCATCCTTGTGGCCTTCTCCAGCGCCTCCCGCGCATCGTCGTAGGACCTCTTGTCGGAAAGTAAGAGCCCCAGGTTGGTCCACACCGTCGCGTCCTGCGACGCCAGTCGTGCTGCCAGGCGAAGTTCCAAGACGGCACCGTCGAGATCAGCGGTCTTGCGCAGCGCCGCGCCCAGGTTGACGTGAAAGCTGGCGTCGTCGGGCCGCAGNNGATTGCGGCCTGCAGCTCTTTCTCGGCGGCGGCCGTCTCGCCCTTGCCCAGCAGCATGGCGCCCAGGTTGTTGCGCGCGGGCGCGAATCGGCCGTCCCGGCCAACCGCCTCACGGTACGCCCGCTCCGCCCCGGCCGTATCATGCCTCTTCTCCAGCACCACGCCCCGCAAGTAGTAGGCACGCGGGTCCTTGGGGTCGACCTTGGCCGCCGCTTCGAATTCCTCCAACGCGCCGGCCAGATCGCCCGACTGGACAAGCTTCTGGCCTCGTTCCAGATGGGCCGCCGCGGGATTTGCCTTTTGCGGTCCCGGCAGCGCCCCGCCCTGCGCAAGCATGATGACTGCAGCAACGGCAGCAAGATTCAGCATGAGTCAGAGTTCAGCGCCAGGCAGAGAATGTGTCAACGTGAATAGTTACCCTATGACGAAGCTGGCGCAACTGCCCCCTCGGACTTCGAGCAACGGAGGTAGCGCTCGGCCTCGCCCGCTACCCCTTTCGTCCCGCCGACGCCGGCAGCGCATGCTTGAGTGCATCGGCCAGCGCGTTCAGGCGCGCCGGATCGGTCAACTTTCCCCCGGTGGCAATGTCCCTGACGTAGAAAATGTCAGCCACCCGGTCGCCGGCCACGCCCACCCGCGAACGGTGGATGTCCAGGCCATGTTCGGCCAGGGTTCGCGTGATGGTGTAAAGCACGCCCGGCTTATCCTCGGTGAAGATGTCGAGCACCGTGAAAACAGGACTGATTTCATTGTCTACACGTACCTCGGTGGGTGGCACCTCGGGCTTGGCCCGATCGATAATGGACGGTGCGCGCGGCCGCCGCGCCAGCAGCACCTCGACGCTCGCGTACCCGGACAGCACGGCGTCCAGGTCGGCCTGGATACTGGCGATGCGGCGCTCGTCGGTCACCGCACCGTCGGGCTCCTTGCGTACACGAAACACATCCAGGGCCTCGTCCTGTCCGTGGCCTGACACCGATTCGCGCGAGTAGATGGCTGCGTCCAGAATGTCGATGCGGTTGGCAAAGAGAACACCCGCGACCCGGGCCAACAGGCCGGGCACGTCCTGGGCCACCAGTACCAGTTCGGAGGACGTTCCCCTCGGAGAATGGTTAACCTCGATGGCGCACGGCCCTTTGCGGCCTAGCGACAAGCGCATGTGTGCGGCGATGCGGTCGGCTTCGTTCTCGGTGAAGTAGCGATCGGGCAGACCGGCGAAAAAGTCGGCCCGCGCACGGCTATCCACCTCACTGGCGAGCAGTTGCGCCGCCTGCCTCTGCCTTTCCGCCACCAGTTCGGCCTGCTCGGCCTGCAAGAGATCCGCACCCCGCCGCATGAATTTGAGCGTGCGCTCGAACAGCTCGGCCAGAAGCTCGTTCTTCCAGTGGGTCATGGTCTTGGGACCCGTGGATGCCAGGTCACAGAAGGTCAGCAAGAAGAGTTGGCGCAGTTTCTCTTCGTTCTCGCAGCCCTGGGCAAAGTGCGCGATGAGGCTGACATCCTCCAAATCGCGGCGTTGCGAGGTGTGGCTCATGAAGAGGTGCTCGCGCACCAGGAACTCAACCAAACGCACGTCTGCCGGGTTGAGTCCCAAGCGTGCGGCGATACGTTCGGAGAGCACGGCGCCCTTTTCGTCATGCGGCGACCCGAGCGGCTTGCCCACGTCATGCAAGAGCACGGCTACGAACAAAGCCAACCGCCGGGTAACCGAGGGAAACTCGGCCGACACCTGCGGGTAGTCGGCCGCTATCTCGCCCCGTGCGATGGCCTTCAAGGTGGCCACCGCATAGAGCGAGTGCTGGTCCACCGTATATACGTGATAGAGGTCGTGCTGTACTCGGCCCACCAGTGGCTCCCACTCCGGAATGAGCGCGCTGATGAGTCCCAGATCGTGCATCTGCTCCAAACGCGAGGGCGTCCCGGCGTCGCGCGGGTCGACCAGAACTTGCAAGAAGCACGCGGCAGCTTCGGGATCCTCGCGCAGAAATGCAGCCCGGGTTGCGGCGCACTCGGCGACCAGGTCAGCTGTGCGCCGACCCACGACCAGGTTCGAGTCAATCGCTAGTGAGAACAGCCTAATCATCTCCGATGGTCTATTCTCGAAGGTGATGTTCTCCTTTACCTCAATCGTGCCATCCGAGATTCCGAAGCTCGGGTCCCCCTTGCCGCCCTTGTGTACGCGCATAGTGTGCACGGTCGGGTGATGATTGCGGTCTGCGCAGACCCGCATGAGCAGGCGCTCGGTTTCCCGGCTGACCGCGCGCGCGTGACGCTGAAAATCGTGCATGAGCGCCTCCACCGCAGGCGCTACCGCAGGTCGAACTTCGCCTGGCCTCGTGATGGCGCCCGGGTGGAAGAGCGGCGCAATGCTCTCCTGCAGATCGAAACGAAGCTGTTCCTGTCGCCGGCCAGCGGTCAGGTGCACCGCAGTGCGAACCCGCAGGAGCCAGTCCCGGGCCGCTTCCATGGCCGCTGCCTGACGGGCCGACATCTCACCCATCTCGTGGAGCTTGTGCGGGTCAGCGGTGGCAAAGCGCACCTGAGCGGCCCACCGCCCCACGCACAGATCACGAAGCCCACCCGGACCGTTCTTCAGGTCAGGTTCGAGCATGAATATCGTGTCGCCGAAGCGAGAATGGCGGCTGTACTGCTCCGAACGCAGGCGCGCAACAAAGCTGTCGGGCGAAGCCTTGGCCACTCGGGTTTGATAGCTCGCCAAGAACCGATCCACTAGACCGCGGTCGCCGGTGAGAAACCGCGCATCGAGCAAAGCGGTGGCCGCGGCTAGATCTTTGGCTGGCAGAGCCAAGGCATCGGAAACCGAACGCACCGCATGTCCTGCATCCACCTTCGCGTCCCATAGGGGAATCAGGATGGCGCGGGCCAGGTCTTCCACCGCGCTGTCCGGCGCCTTGGCGCACAGGAAAAGCAAGTCCAGGTCCGAATAGGGCGCCAACTCGCGCCGGCCGAAGCCGCCGGTGGCCAGCACAGCGATCTCGGATGATGTGACGTTGCGCGCGCGGGCCAAGTGGAAGCCAAGCAGCTCAGCGATGACCGCCTCCACCTCTTGCGACAGGCGCTCGGCCAGCGCCACGCCAGGGTAGCCAGCGCGCAATCCTGCCGCGGCCTGGTCGCGGGCCGCGTCCATTCGGGCGGAGATCCACTTGGCTGTGGGCTGGAGTGACTCGGGCATGGCTTGCGACGAATCCATACCCGTTCGCTGCCACAATGTCGACCGGATGAAGCATGGGACGTTGACGGATGGCTTTGGCTGCGTCACCGTATGGCCATGGCTGAAATCGAGCTCGGTCCCCTCTCCGATCGCCTTGACGATGATGAGATGAAAACCCTGCACAAGCTGGTGGANNTGTCCGAGGACGCCATGACCGAGTTTCTCGACCGCCTGGAAGCGCACGACATGGCGGCCGACATCTTCCTGCCGGTCGAGTTCGACGGCCGCCTGCATGTGGGCGACTTGCGGGTGGCTTCCGCGGTCTCGCTGTCCGAAACCCTGGAGGAAATGAAGGAAGAGCTGGCCATCGAGGAGGACGACTTCGAGGAGGAGGACGACGAGGAAGAGGACGACGAGGAAGAGGTGGTGGAAGGCACGGTGATCGAAGCCCAACTGCGCAATATCTGGCAGCTCGTGTTCGACGCATGTGGCGAGTCGCTGGACAAGAAGGTGGCCCTTCACCTGAAGGTTTGACGTGACCGATCTGGTACTCACACTCATTGGGCCTGATCGGCCTGGCTTGGTCGAGGCAGTCGCTGAAGTGATCGCCGGCCATGGCGGCAACTGGTTGGAAAGTCGCATGGCCCACCTGGCCGGAAAGTTTGCCGGCATTCTTCGCGTTGAAGTCCCCTCCGCCCAGGTCGCGCCCCTTTCCGCCGCGCTGGCTGCGTTGCAGGCGCGCGGCCTGCGGGTTGTCACCGAGCCGAGCGACGGCAACCAGCAACCTGCGCCGGACGAGGCTCGCACCATGGACTTGGAGCTGGTCGGGCTCGACCGCCCCGGGATCGTGCGCGAGATTTCGCAGATCCTGGCCCGCAGCGGCGCGAACGTGGAGGAGCTGTCAACCAACCGTTCGAGCGCGCCCATGTCGGGCGAGATGCTCTTCTCCGCCAAGACGCGCATCCGCCTGCCTCCCCACGCTGACGTGGCCCGCCTGCGCTCCGGGCTGGAGCGCATGGCTAATGATCTGATGGTCGAGATCAGGCTGGTGGAGACCGCCCTCGAAGCCAAGGGCCAAGCCAGATAGCGCTCCCGACTCAGTTTCTGGGTCCGCGCTCCCGAGGGTGGGGATCTGGCATTCGCCTCTGGAGCGCAAGGACCTTCAAGCAGGCGACAGAAGATTTTTGCGTGCTACTATTTAGTAAGCTAGAATACTTGTTATATCGCTAAACTCTGCCGATGGGCGTCGCACGCAGGTGCGGATCCAGAGGGGGTTCTTCTCAATGAAGCTCGCCTTTCTGCCGATATCTTGCCGGGTGAGACCCTCCCCACGCCGGGCAGCCCGGGCGTCCTTGTCCAGGCCACGAACGCGGCTGTCCGTCCTGGTAGCCGTGGGCAGCACGCTGACCTGGAGCGTGACGCCTCAGTTTGCCGATGCGCGGGTCAATCCGCTGGTGGTCATCGAACGCCAGATCCGTAAAGCCAACATGCTCATCGTGCTCGATACCTCGGGCTCGATGAACGGCGTACCGGGCGGCCAGTTCCAGAACAGCGCCGAGTGTGGCGTCGACTGCGACAATGGCGTGAACTGCCGCCAGGGCGGTCTGCAAGGGATTTGCAACACCTGGAAACGCAACTGCCTGTCCGACGATGATTGCCATCACGGCTACTGCTCGAAGGACAACATCACCATTTGCGCGAGCACCGCCGACTGCGCCCAAGATCCGGGAGTCTGCTCCTACACCGGCGGATCGTGCACGGCGACCTCCCCCTGCCCAGCTCAGATGGGCACCTGCACGACAACCAACGCCACATGCAGTGCCCAGATTGCCTGCGCGTCAGTTGGCTATTGCAAGTACGGAACAAGCGTCCTGTGCACTAATCCCGGGGGAAACTGCGCCAACACAGGCACCTGCTCCACCCTAAGCAGTCAAACCTGCCAGACCGCCAGCACCTGTCCACCCGTCACCAGCGGCGGAACTTGCTCGCAAGGCAGCACACCCTATGGCGGTTGCAGCCAGACTAGTGACTGCCCCCTGACCATGAAATGCCAGGTCAGCGGCGATTCCTGCGGGCTGGCCACCGGCCAACCAACTTGCCTCGTCTACTCGGGCAACATCTGCTACGGGGACACGTCCTCAAACCCACCAACCCACCACCTCTCCTCCTGTTCCAAGAACAGCTACTGTCACGGAAACGATAGCTGCGTGTCGCCGCCTCCTAATCTTTGCACCGGGACACCCAACGTGTGCAATCTGCCGTCGGCCACGTGCAACATGCACACTGACAACAAGTGCACTGCCACCACCAACACCTGCTCAATCCCAACTAACACCTGCAACCTGCCGCCCGCGAACAATTGTCAGTTGCCGGCTAGCTTGACCGACACATGCGTGTCCAACTCGCAGGGCACACCCGGGCCCATCCGCATGTGCCAGAGTTCAATGGTGGTGTGCTCCAAGGACTCGGACTGCGGCACCGGCGACCTGTGCGGGCCTGCCACCTCGCGCACCGTGATTGCCAAACGTGCCATCAGCAAGCTGGTGATGGACAACTATCCGCTGGTCAATTTTGGGCTAATGACCTTCTGGCAGGACAACTACTACCCCTACTACAAGGTCACGAGCAGCGGCTCGACCAACACCGAGACTGACTTCGAAACCGTGGACCAACTGCGCAAGGCCGGTTGCTACACCTGGAACCGCCAGACGAAAGTGGGAGGCCCGTCGGATACGTGCACGATTTCCGGTCACCAGATGACCCTGCGCTCCACCGCTGACAGTCGCTATCGCGTTCGCACTGGTCGGTCTTCCTGGACCCGATATGACGTCGACTACTGCGGCGACTCCTGCAACATGCCCAACAACCTTGGTTGGGGCACCTACCAAGGCAGCTACTACCAGTACCAGCGAACCACCCAGACAACGACGTCAACCCTGCTCGTGCGTGACACCTATGATGGCCACGACATCACCGTCAACGGCTCCAACTACACCTACTACACCCCGCTGACCAACTACTACAACGGCGGCGCCGCTCCACCTATCAGCGTGGCTGATTGTGGCTCCGCCTGCAGCGCCAGCTGCGGAGGACGCTGGGACACCCAGCTCGCGCCGTTCCTGGACACCTCTGACGACCCCAACAATGCACTGGCGGCGGCCCAAGCCATCACCGCCCAAATGGCCTATGCGGCCAACGGCGGACTGATTACCTACTACGGCACGCCCACTGGTTGCACACTGGAGAACAACGTCTCCAAGACTCCGCAGACCAGCGCCTACGACTACATGAAGGCGGTCAAGAGCGGCTACACCAGTGCCAACCCGCCGCTTACCATCCCGGCCGATCCGATTTCCTGTCGCACCAACTTCATGCTGCTCATCACCGACGGCCAGGCCAATGGGCCAGGCGACGTGGACAGCAACGGCAACAACGTCTGCGACGACACACCCTGCTCTGCCGCGAATCCCGTGACCGCCGGCTGCAAGTGCAAGACCGTGCTTGCCGCCTACGACCTCAAGCAAAACTTGGGTGTGACGGTCTTTGTGGTGGGGTTTTCGGGCGACGCCGCCGCCGGCCCGACCGCGGTGGCCAACAACAACGTGGCCAAGGCCGGCGGTTCCGGCGCTGCCTTCCTAGCCACCAGTGAAGACCAGTTAGAGGATGCCCTGCAATTGGCGGTCTATACGGCGATTCAGGGCAACTATTCTTCGTCGGCCGGCAGCACCTCGGCAGGCACCCAGCAGGCCATCACCGTCGTCGAAGGAAAGTATGCGCTCGACTCGCGCATGGAATTCCCATCCTGGAAGGGGCACCTCTACGCCTACGACGTCAGCGGCGCCACGCCCACACTGGCCTGGGACGCTGGCTCCCAGCTCTCGGATACCGGCAACTGGAAAAACCGCAGGGTCTACACCTGGGATGGCACCAACATGGTCAAGATCCAGGTCAATGCCTCCACTGGCGCCATCACCAACAAGGCGGCGTTGGCCGCGTTGGGCATGGGCGCCACTGCGGATGAGGCCGAGGCCGTGGCCCAGTGGGCCTTGGGCAATCCCACCTCCAACAACCCTGCCGTGTTGGGCGCCATAGTGAATTCAACTCCGATCGACGTAGCCAGCCCGGGCGATATGGCGCTGCCAGGTGGGCACAACTTCTTCGTCAAGTATATGAACCGACCCCATCTCATATACGTCGGCTCGTCGGATATGATGCTACACGCCTTCTTCCTGGAGAGCACGAAGGTGGGAACCACCACGTATCCTGCTGGTAGCGAGGCGTTTGCCTTTATCCCGCCCGACTTTCTGACAAATCTGCGCAAGTTGTATGCGCAGGGCGGACAGGATCTGAACCCCTACAACCATATCTTCGGATTGGCGGACTCGCCCAAGGTCAAAAGCCTGTGTGTCTCGGGCTGCACCGACGACACCACCGCGGTGTGGAAGACTCTACTCATCATGCCCGAGGGCTACGGCGGGGCCGAGACTTTCATGCTCGATGTGACCAACCCGTTCGGCACCAATGCACTGAACGACCCGCCCTTCAGCGTGCAATGGCACACCGGGGTTGGCGCGAGCGCGGACACCTACAACGGCCTGCTGGGTGATACGATTTCCTTGCCCGCGTTTCTGCTCAACAAGAGTACCAGTCTCAACGACTACCGAGTCATCTTCAGTTCTGGCTACGCCGTTTCCGACGGAAGCACAACCCAGGGGCGCACCCTGGTCACGGCGTCGGCAATCAACGGAACCGTGATCGCGACCAGTAGCATGTCGCCGAGCGCGACCTGCACGCAGGAATACACGGCCCTGACTGACGTGGCGACCGCGCGCGACTTTGCCAAGAATCAGAGCGACAAGCTGGTCGCAGCCTACTTCGGCGACACCGCGGGACAGCTCTGGCGCTACACTCTGGCCGGCGGCCTCAGCTTGGCCTACAACTTCACCTGCAAGCAACCACTGCACTTCTCACCCACCGTGGTGCAACTCGACCGAGACAGCGTGTCCTCCAGCCATGCACACGAGATCTATCTGGTCCAGGTGACCAACTCGAATCTCGACCTCGACACGGTGAGTTTTCCGGCTTCGCAAATGATTTTCGCCAAGGAGCTGGCGCAAGTCGACAACAGTGGAAACATCACCGGCGTGGTCAAGGACACCTCCTGGGGCACGGCTGGCCAGATCGTACTTACCACGGGCACCAGCCAGATCTGTGGCGTGACCCATGTGGCGGGTGACGGCACCGTGGTCTGCGACACGATCCTGCCCACCACTGCGCGGCCCACCTCGACGCCTCTCGGTATTCTGAAGTCCGATGGGAATGGTTTCCAGGTGGTGACCATGTGGTACGCCTCCCCGTCGAACGTCTGCGACGTCGGCAAGACCTACCTGACCATCCACCAAATGGCGTCCAATGTGGTCACTCAGCGACTCGGCTACCTGGTCAAAAGCACGAACCCGGCCACCTCGCCCGTGGTCATAGGCGGCCGGGTCTACGTGTTCGGAGGCACCAACGCCTTCGACGACGTCACGCCCTTCATGCCGGACACGATCAGCGCAGGCAGTGCGGTGCAGGCATCACCCTATTCCGGACAGTTCACGCGTTTCAATTGGTCCGAGGTTCTCGACTAGTCATCGCGCAAGGTTGACCTCGACCGGTTTGAGCCCGGCCGGAGCCGAAATCTCCACGGCAACCAGTTTACGCTCGGCCGGCACGAACACGCCCACCTGATGCACGCCCGCCGGCACAGGCACGCGGTTGGCCGGGCAGAGCAAGCCGGTTTCGACCTCGTCGACGAACACCGGATACCTTCCCGGCGTGCGACAAACCACATTGAGAAAAGCGTCGCCGCGCAGCGGGACGATCACAGGATCGAGGGCAATGCGGATCATGGCGCCTTCGCGCGCATCGAAGCTGGTGCGAAACATGTGGTATCCCGCAGCCACCAGCACCAGCCGCTTGCCGCCCGTGCCGGTTGGCACGTCGAGCGGGGTGTTTCCTTTCCAGACGCCCTCGACCCAGACCTGCGCGCCGTGAGGTTGGGTGTCGACGAACAAGTGATTCGGTATGCGCTGGGGCTGAGGTGTGTCCGACTCCTCGACGACAAAACGCCCGGCCGGGAACTCTGGTATGGAATCGCTCTCGGGCGCCCGCGGCAAGGCTGCGTCCGCGGCTCGCCTGGTACCCGCGTCCGGCAACGGGGTGGGAACCGCGGGTAACCACGACTCAGGGGAACGCCGCCGCGAGGTCAGCCTAAGTTGGGGTTCGACCGGTGGAGTCTCGCCCGATCGGCGCTGCGCAATGGCGACGCCCTGGGCAGCGCGTTTCGCGGTGAAAGTCCGCGCCAGCCGGAAAGCAAGTAAGCCCAACCCAGCCACGAGAAGAACGCAGACTGTTACCACTAGCATGGCCAACCAGCCCGGGCGCGCCACGCGGCCTTTGCTGACGGCAGCCACCGAGCTCCGGGAGACGAAACCCGCCTCCCTGGTTTGCGACGCCACCGAGCCGGCAACTGCGGGTGCCGAAACCGTAGTATCTCTTTCTGTACCGCCGCGCCCAGAATCGTCGCGCACCGCCTTGCTGGCGACAGGCGGACTGGCGTCACCCGCGGCCGCGTGGCTGGTCAGGCATTCGCTCAGCCAACTGGCGGCCTGAGGCCGGTCCTCGGGATCGGGCGCGGTCAAGGCTCGGATAGCAGCATCCATGGCTGCCGGCACGCCGGGGATATCGCGCAAGGGCTCCCAGCTACGATCCGAAAGCTCTGCCAGCGATCGTGCCTCGCAAGCGGGCCTGCCGAGCAGGAGGAAGTGCAAGAGAGCCCCCAGCGAGTAGAGATCCGCAGCCAAACCGCGGTCGAAGGTTTCGGGCCCAATCGCCACGCCCAGGAGTTCCGGTGCCACGAACCACCATTTCTCGACGGGGTGATCGACCAACCCGCGCACCGACGCAAACAAGCCGAAGTCGAGCACCACGACTTCGCCCGTGGGAGTTACCAGGACGTTGCCTGGACAGAGGCCCAGGTGGAAAAGCGGCGTCTCGCCCGCGTGAGCGGCCGAGAGCACCTCCGCGATATGCCCGCCGACCACGCTGACCACAGCTGGGGCCAACCCCGCGCGGCCGGAAGCGGCTCGTTGCTGAGCCGCCTGCAACAGCCCGACAAGGTCAACCCCAGCTACCCGGCGAGACGCGACGAAAGCCCCTGCCCCCTCCTCGCCGACCTCGACCACGCGGCCTGCCTCCGAGGTCGGAGTTGCGAGCAACCGCCGACCCGCCGCAAGAAACCGTGAAGCCAGTCGTGGATAGGCCTGCCGCTGGACGCGCTCGGCACGCAGCAGTTTGACCACGAACAACTCGGCTTGGCTCGCCGCGCGCGGATCGCCATCAACCCGATGGGCACGGTAGCTCTCGACGACACCGTCGAGCCCGAGCCGGCCGTCTAGTTGATATTTGCCGAGGCGAGGCAGAAAGGACACCTCCTGCCATCATAGTCCCATTCCAACAAGTCTTGTGAGCCGCGACTATTCAAATGTTCAGGCGTCGCAGAAGAGCCCCTTTCCCTGTGCCAAACTGCGCACTCGACAAGCCGGCGACAGGCTTGCCGCTTTCTGCTGAGTTTGTGCTAGATACGCGG
>PMJE01000599.1:30453-46042 GCA_003157315.1 Myxococcales bacterium
TCCCAGCAGAAAAATGGCCCGTACATCCGCCGCGCTACTTGTCGACTCAGACCTGAAGGGGCTCGAATCGCTCGTCTACGGCTTCCAGGGGGTTGACTGGCGCAGTACGGCCTGCCTTGGTCCAGAGGTGGCGGCTCTGCTGGTCAAGGCTTCTGCCGCGGACATCCTGGTGATTGCCGCACGCGAGCCGTACGACAAAACCTTGGCCTTGCTTCGCCAGCTCCGCTCCAGCGAAGAAACTCGCACCCTGCCTTTGTTGGTCATCGGCCCCGCCAGCTTGCGCGCAAGCGTGCTCGACTGCGGGTCGAGCGATCTTCTGCCTACGCCGGTCTTCGTACGCGACGTGATCGCCGCCAGTCGAATTCTCGTCTCACTCTCCAATCAAGATGCGCGTGAACCGGGCCGCGAGCAAAAAATCGAAGGCACGCTCGCCGACTTTGGACTCTTCTCGATCCTCCGCGTGATGAGTGGGCTGCTGCGCTCGGGTGTGCTGCAAGTCGCGCGCGCAAATCACCGGGGCGAAATCCTGTTTTCGGAGGGCGAGCTGGCCGGAGCCCAGGTGGGATCACTACAGGGCCCGCCCGCGATCCATCGTCTCCTGTTGTGGGATGACGCCAAAGTCGAGCTGCGCCTACGCGCGGTGGCCCGACGGGCGCAGTTCAACCAGCGCTTCGACCAAATCATGGACGAAGCGGAGCGCTTCGTGCGCGACTACAACCACGCCATCCAAGGCATCGGGCCAGCCTCGTCAGTGTACGAGAAAAACGACGCAAAACTGAAAAGTGCCACGGTGCCCTCTGAGGTCGCGCCGGTGCTCCGGCTTTGCGACGGGCGGCGCACGCTGACCGACATCGTCGACGATAGCCCATTCCGCGTCTTCGACACCGTACGTATCCTCACCCGCTTGGCGGATCTGGGGGTCTTGGCCCGGCGGACGCCGCAGGACGGAACCGCCGTGCCCACACCGCCGCTGCAAAAGTTCTGGGAAACCGCCCGCATTGTGGGCCCCGAGGACGCACCCGCCTCAGCGCCGAAGCCGGCTCCCGCACGTGTTGGTTCGATCGACAACCGAACCGCCGGTCCGGATCGCCGGAAGGTACAACGTCGCACGTCGGCTGAGACGCCTGTGCGCGGCACTCCCATCATCGGGATGGAGGCGGCCAACGCCCCCGCACCCGACGCGCCTGCGCCCGCGGCGCCCGTCGCACAAGCCACGCACGCAAACAAGGCCAGGGCTTCGGGCAGCATCGACCTTCGTTCGACAGGTGACCGGCGTCAATCCAAGCCCGATAGGCGAACCCGGCCGTCGGTTACCATCGACCTGGGCCTGGTGGAAGCCGCCACCTTGCCAACCCAAGCAACCGCTCCGGTCGAGACCCCGGCCGCGCCCGCCGCTTCTGCCGCACGCACTGGTCGGGTGACGGGCACGATGCAAGTGGTGCCCTCGTCTGGCCACCGGCGTTCAACCGCAGCCGCGCAGACCCCTGGTGGTGGTATTTCGGTCGAAATCGATCCCGAGCTCACTTCCGAGGCCAACTCGCTAGCCCAGGCAGAGGCGCCTGTCGCGCCACTCCCACAGTCGGTTGCAGCGGCTGCCGCCCACACGCTCGCGAAAGCAGGGATGGACGTCGCCCCTGCCTCGGTCGTCTCCACGATAGCTTCCCAAGAAGACGCGACCTCTGTTGTCGGAGAGCGCGCTCCCGCCGCCTCGCACAGCTCCGGGACCACCCCCGCTGCTAGCGGGTCGGTCTCACCCGCTGCGGGCGATGGAGCTCGCAGCGCCAGGGTGACAGGTACCCTTTCCGTCCATCCATCGCCGCGTTCGACCGTGACCAAGACCCCGGGCCGAGGCGCATCGGTCCAGCTCGATCCCGTCTTGATGGCCGAACTCGGCCGACTGGAAAAAGCCACCACACCGGTTGGTCCCCCGAAGTCAGCAGAGCCGATGCGTGCCGAGCCGGCCCCGGCTGACACGCCTGCGCAGCCGGATGCTGCCGCCGCTCCCGCGGCGAAAGCCCCTGCCTCTTCCCCGTCGAAGCCCAGCCGCGCCGCCAAGGTGACGGGTACGCTTTCAGTTTCGCCGTCCTCGCGCTCGTCGGCGAACACTTTCAAGACGCCACAGGGCGGCCTCTCGGTCGCGCTCGATCCGGCTCTGGTAGCGGAGGCGCAGAAGCTCGATGCGCCCAAGCCTCGGCCGGCAGCCGCGCCGGGGCGCGCGGGCCTGGCCGAGTCACGAACCAGCTCCCCGGGCACGGCTTCGGGCAAGAGCCAACCCCGCGGAACAGGCAGCGACGTAACCGCAGCCCGGCCCACGCCCGACAGTCACCGCGAGGCAGCGCAGCCCGGAAGGGCCACCGGCCGGATCAGCGGTACCTTCAATGATGTCGAGCGTGACTTCTTCGCCCGCGAAGCGGATCTCTACAAGCGCGAGACCGAGGACAACTTCGCTGACCTGGATGAACCTGGCAGCCGAGGAGCGGCCAAGGGCTCGCCTAGGCGAGGGCCGCCCAAGAGACACGGCTGAAATCAAGGCAGAGCTGGCTGCCCGGGCCGCTACTTGCCGTCCCAGACCAGTTCGATGCGGCCCATCGGGCCAGCAAACCGCAGGACCAGGCGACCACTTGCCGGGCCGGCAAAAGGCTGTCCGCCATTGCTAGGGCAGGCAAAGCTGATCTCATAGCTGCGCGTGAATTCGGTTCGGCTAGGGAAAAACTGGCTCTCGTAGAGTTCAGGCAACTTCACGGCTTGGATCGAAGTGGGCCCCAATTCGGCCCCTGTGGCGTCAAGCAGAGTCACTCGCCAGGTCGTGTTCTTGCGCTCCAGATCGTTCCATTTGTCCGTGGTCGCCTGCACAGCCACATGGAATTCGCAACTGGCCCGCGACGCCTCAAGCTGCGAACGCAGGAGCGCGGAGCGATCGCTGTCCTCATAGATGCTCGCGTAGTACGCCACATAGGCCTGGCGGAAATCCCAGCTCTTGTAGGTCGCCCACGCTTCAATCACGGTGCCTACGTTCCACTGCCACAGCTTCGCGTGTCGCGTCCATCTCTCATGGACTGACGGGTAGTCGGTCTGCTGATAGTCTCGCGTGGCGTCGGAAAAATCGACGGGCTTGGGAGTCGCCTCCGCGCACCCGACCAGCGCCACAGCACACGCAAGCCAGAGCAGACGCCCCCTGCTGCAGAGGCACGGGGAACCCATTAGATGAAATCCCTCCGCCGGAAGATAGTGTGCAGCGGTGCCTCCCGCTCCAGTGCTTCGCGGCCACCTTCTTCGCGGTCCACCAGACCGACGATCAGGCTGACTTTGAGGCCAAATTCGCGCGCGCGCGTAATCGCCTTGAGGGCAGAGCCCCCTGTGGTCACCACGTCCTCAAGGATCGCGACCGGCATCCCTGGACGAAGCAGCTTGCGCCCCTCTAGCCATTGCGCGGTGCCATGGCCCTTGGCCTCTTTGCGCACGTAGAAGGCATCCAGAGGCCGCCCGCCCAGGTAACTGATCGTGGCCACAGCGGAGGCCAGCGGATCAGCGCCCATGGTCAAGCCGCCCACGGCCTCAACCTCGGGGGCGTTCTCGGCAATCACTCGGTTGAACAACCAGCCCACCAGGAAGTGGCCCTCGGCGCTCAACACAGCCTGCTTGCAGTCGATGTAGAAATTGCTCTTCTGGCCCGACGAAAGGATGACTTCGCGCTCCTCGTAGGACAATCGCTTGAGAAGATCGAGGAGTCGAGCCCGGTTGCATTCGAAAAGCTCACGGCCGCTCATGCCGGCGTTTTTACCACAGCGCGACCCGCAAGAGAGGCGGTAATCCCGCGACAGCCGCACACCCGCGCTTGGCCGCAGACGTGGCCGTGGTCGTGGCCGAAGCGATTGCCCTCGAACGGGCGTTCGCTAGAGCCCGTCGAGCGGATCGTTCGAAACCTGCTTCTTGGCCTTGATCAGATCCTGCGGCACCGAGGGCCTGGAGGCAGCTTCCTTCGGGGAACGCGTGCGGGTCGCAGCAGCGGCGGTCGCACGGCGCGAGTTGGCCTGCTCAATCTGTTGCCTCAACGCCTCGCGGTCAGCGTCGCTCTTGGCCTCGCTGAGCTGCCGGGTGAGCTTGGAGATCTGAGCCTGGAAGGCCAATTCCTGTTCCTGCTGTCTGCGCAGCAGTTCGTCGCGGTCCTTCTGCGCCACGGCTCTGGCCTGCGCCTCAGCGGCCGCGTGGTCCGACTTGATCTTGGCCACCACACCCGCTCCTATGACCAGCACGACGATTACGATTCCTATGATCAGGCCCTTGGGTGCGGGCTTGCTCTGGACCGCCGCTTTGGCCTCTACCTCGAGTCGCATACGCTCGTGCTGCAGCTTCATCTCGGCATCGATACGCGCCTTGCGCTCGGCTTCCTCGACGCGCAGCCGCTCCTCGCGCTCACGCGCCAGCTTCTCTTCTTCGACGCGCTTCTTGCGGTTTTCCTCCTCGCGGCGAGCCTGCTCGGCCTCCTCCTTCGTCCTCCGATCAGCGTCCTCCTTCGCCTGACGCTCGGCCGCGGCCTTTGCCTCAGCTTTTGCTTTCTCCTGCTTGACCCGCTCCTCCTCCTGCCTGCGAAGTTCCTTGAGAGAGGTAAGGACCGAGTTCTCTTGTGCCTCAGGCATGTAGCTCCTTGCACTGTGCTGCGTTCACTGTGGGGAAAGGAAGACTGTCGATCAATATCTAACACAGATTAGCGCTCGCGCAGCGCGAACCCACCCGCGCGCTGCCAACTCGACCAGGCCGACGCTGGGCGCTCGCGCTCTGCGCGAGCAANNGAATCCCCGTCGGATCCGGCGGACCCGGCCTTGCTAGCGGCGTCTCCAGCCGCAACAGGACCCGCGGACTTGGCTTTCTCGGCTGCGGCAGCCGCTGCCTTGGCTCTCTCAGCGGCAGCCGCTTCAAGCTTCATCTTCTCGACCTGAGCAGCCGCCTCCTTGGCGCGGGCATCAGCCGCCCGGACCACTGCTTCCTGCGCAGCCTGCTGCTTGTGCACGACAACAAGAAAGATCGCAGCCATCAACAACACGAGAACACCGCCGCCAATGACGGCAACAACCGTCCAGTGGGTCTTCTGACCCGGCAGGTCCAGACGTGGCAGCACGACCTTATCGCTCATCAAACTTTTGCCTCCCAGCAAGATCACTCTGCGATCGCTTCTCGGCTTTGCGCAAGCCCCAAGCGTATGCTTGGCGCGTTTTCTTCGTGCTACCAGCCGGCAGCAAAAGAAACCCTCAACCCAACGCTGAATTCGCTATTGTCTCACGGCAAACCTCGTGGCGCACTACGTCGACTTACATTCTCACTTCCTTCCCGGCCTTGACGATGGAGCCGACAGCCTGACCACCTGCCTCAGCATGGTGCGCACCTTGGTCGAGCTTGGCTTCTCTGATCTGTGCGCCACGCCCCACCAGTTCGCAGGAAGGTTCCAGCCTCCCCTCGACCAGGTGAAGCTCACCTTCGACCAGGTTAGCCGCGAGATTGCCGGCGCGTTGCCCGAGGTACGACTGCTGCTCGGCGCCGAGAACTACTGGGACGATGTGCTGGCCAGCCGAATACGCCAGGGAAACCCACCCTGCTACGATGGCGGCAAGGCATTCCTCTTCGAGATCAGCCCGGTCGTCATGCCGCCCCGTCTTGAAGCGGCCCTTTTCGACATTCGGGTGTCGGGGCGCCTTCCGGTCCTGGCCCATCCAGAGCGGTATTCGGCCGTGCAACGCGATCCCGCCGTGGCCGAAAGTCTGGGCCGCCAGGCCGCGTTGTTGGTGGACTTGGCCGCGCTGTCCGGAACCGGCGACCGCGCTGAAGTCAAGACGGCTCGCCGGCTGGTCGAGGAAGGCATGGCCCATGCCGCAGCTTCTGACATGCACGATCCCGAAGACGGCCCCGCCATTGCCTCAGGATTGGGCTGGATCCAAAAACGTCTCGGCCCCGACACGGTCAAGCAATTGCTCAGCGAGAATCCCCGCCGTATCTTGGTAGGCCAACTTCCCTGACGCCCCAGAGCCGAAAGGCATACCTACTTGAAGCTGTTCGTCAAAGTCCTCTTGTCCCTGCTCGTGGGCGGCCTGTGCCTGTGGCTCGCCCTTCGCAAAGTTGATCTTCTGGCCACAGGCTCGGCGCTGCGCCATCTGCCACTATCCGCCGTGCTGATCTACACGGCCACCATAGTCCCCACGCATCTGTTCCGAGCGTGGCGTTGGAAGTACCTTCTGCGTCCTATCGGCGTCTCCATGAGTTTCGGCCGTCTGATGATCACCTCAGCGGTGGGCTTCATGGCCATCCTGGCTTTGCCCTTCCGCCTCGGCGAATTCGTGCGACCCTACTACGTCGTGCGCAGCGGGCAGTCGCGCATGAGCGCGCTTCTGGGCACGGTCGCGGTCGAGCGAATCGTCGACGGGCTGGTGATCTCCATCCTGTTCTTTGTCACCTACATCTTGTCGTTCCGCGCGGGCGGGCCGGGGTACTCCTCAGTCCTCGCCGGCGCAGCCTGGCTGTCCCTGACTGGCTTTCTGTCTCTGACCATCTTTCTGGCCTGCGCCCTGCGCTGGACTGACAAGACGATTTGGCTCGCGCTGACGGCAACCTTCGTGCGGCGGTTTGCGCCTGCCATGGCCGAGCGGCTGGCCGACAAGCTGCGCGCCCTGATCCACGGTTTTCGCGCCTTGCGTGAGCCGCGCGACATGATTCCCTTTTTGGCCCAGACGATCCTCTACTGGTTCTGCAACGGATTCGGGATGTGGCTGCTCGCTCGCGAAATGCAGCTTGCTCTTCCTCTCACCGGTGCATTCGCGGCCATGGCTTTCACCGGTGTGCTGATTTCCCTGCCCAATTCGCCAGGTCTGGTGGGCCAGTTTCATGCGGGTGTTCTCATTGCCTTAGGCGCCTATCTGCCTGCGGCTACGCTCAGCTCTTTCGGCGGGGCCTACGCTGTCGCTCTCCATGGAATCCAGTTCGTGTGGTACGTGGGATTGGGCTTTCTCGCCCTCTTGGCGGTGGGCGGAGGTTCGCGCTCGCTGCGTACCATGGTGGTCGAGTCCAAACGCGCCGCTGAGGAAGGAGACCCCGCATGACCCGAACCGCGCCGCGCAGAGCTGCCCTGCTCGCGCCGATGCTTGTGGGGCTGTGCCTAGGGCTGCCCACCGCACAGGCACGCGGAGTGGGCACGGTCCCGTATCCGATGGCCGACGTATGGCCCAGCGCCGTGCGCTTCTTGCGCATTGATCGCAATTGCGTGATTCGAGAAAAAGACGAGGCCACCGGCTACATCCTGTTTGACTACCCGGAAGGCCAGAAGCTCCACAAGGGCTCGCTCGAACTCATCCGAACCAGCGACAGCGATGGCCGCGACATCACGCGTGTCGTGGCGTCGCTGCCCGACTTGCCACACTATATTGAGCAGCTCCTGATCGACAAGCTGTCCGTCAAGCTGCGTGAGGACCACGGCGCACCCGCGCCTCCGCCGCCACGCAAACCCGAACCCGACGCCGGCGANNGTCTTGGCTGCGGCTTCCACGCATGATCCACTGGGGGTGCCCGCAAACTTGCCGGTCACGGTCGCCGAGGAAATCCGGCCTCCCTTGGACACCGAAATGCTGACATTCGCGATGCCCGGAAGTTTGAACTGGTTGTAGCACTCCTTCACTCTGGGCTGCACCGCCTTCATCGCACTGACGATGTCGCTTTGGGATAGGGTGGGCAGCGCCGCCGACGTGGCTACCTTCTTGGGCTTGGGCTCCTCGCCGCCGCCCCTGCTGGTGCCGACCTGGTTGAGCAGGTCATCGATGGAGCCACTCTTCTTGGGCCTGGATGGCGCAGGGGCCGGTGTCGCCGCGGGCTCAGATGTGGGCTTGACTGACGGCGCTGCTTCGGTGGGTCCCTTGGCCACCGCCTTGCCGCCCCTTCCCGACGTCTTCCTCTTCTCTGGCGCGCCTTTGTCCTCGCCCGGCTTTTCTTCGTTCGCGACAGCCTTGGCCGGCTCGACCGGCGCTGGGGCAGCGGGGCTTGCTGCTACCGCTGGCACCGGGGCTGGCGGTGGCAACGCGGGCACAACGATCTGTGTCGGCGCCGGCGGGGCCGGCGCAGGCGCCGACACCACCTTGTAGATGCCAAAGCCAAGGGCGAGCATGCCGAGGGCCAGGACGCCCAGAACTGGGTACACCCACTTGGGCGGNNCCGAATGCGTCGCCTCGGCCGGACTCGCCGATGGTTCTCGCAGCCATTGAGCGAATGTCGATCAGTCCCGAGCCTTCGGTGGTGGAACTTGTCGACGGCGGCCGGGCGCTGCTTGACGAACTCGGCACCGCTAGGGCTTCCAAATTGGCGAGCGAGAAGAGGACCGAGTTCTCGTTGCGTTGCCCGGTGAGATGACTTTGTCCGGCGCCATTGCCCGGCGCCCTGGCGGCAGGCTCGGCGGCCGGAGCAGCCGCACCGCCAAACGCAAACGGTGACGATGCTGCGGCTGGCGCTTCGGCCGCAACCGACGAGAACCCGCCAGCCGGCGAGGCGAAAAGATCGGGTGATGCATTGGCCGCTGGGGCGGGCCTGGAAAAAACATCCTCCGAAGGAGCCGCTGCCCGAGCTGCCTCCCGGGCCGAGCCGTGGGCGCGCATCCGTGCTGAGTCGCGCCGGACAGGCGCAGCCTCAGCCGCCGAGACCGGTGCTGCTTGCGGCGATAGCGTCTGTGCCAGCTCAGGAACGGCGGACAGCTTGAGCCAGTCGGCAAGACCTTCCTTCCAAACCAGCGTCTCACTGGTGATCTCAGCACGTGCCAGGCGGGCCGCGATATCCGGCTCGGCCAGCGGCCCTACCTGCTCGCCCTCCACGACGATGTACCATGTGCCTTGGGCCTCGGCCGGCGCAGGCTTGGGCTCCGCGACAGCGCTCGTGGCTTGCGCACCGCCGCTTCTGACCACGATGNNGATGATGTGGTTGCACTTCTTGCATCGGATCTTGAAGGCCTTGCCCTGGACTTTTTCGTCCGCTATCGAGTACTTAGCCTGACAAGCGTCACAGACGATTTTCATTGGGCCCTCATATACGCGTACCACGAAGAGGCGGCAACGGCGCGATTATAGATATCAGTCTCCGCCTGGCAAGACGGTTTGTGTCCCATTTCCGCAGGCAGCACTGCCCCCGACCCCGACGGCAAATCCGCGACCTGCCCGCCGCGGCAGGTTGCGTGCAACGAGTTAGCTGACATTTCTCGCCCCGAACGGGTTGTCCCTCACGATGGTTTCGTCGCGCCCTGGCCCGACTGAAATCAGGGCCAGGGGCACGCCGACCAGCTCGGAAATCCGCGCGATGTAGCTCTCGGCCGCCGGGTGAAGCTGGGTCTTGCCGGATGCCTTGGCGTCGCCGACCAAGAGCGCAGGCCATCCTGGCAGCGTCTCATACACCGGCTCCACTGCCGCCAAGTCGTCGGGATCCAGCGGCATTTCATCGAGCATCTGGCCTGCCAGCCGGTACTGGACGCAGAGGTTTACCCGATCGAGACCCGTCAAGACGTCGAGCTTGGTCAAGGCCAGTGCCCCAATGCCCGAAAGTCGGCAGGTAAGGCGCAGAGCCGGTATGTCCAGCCACCCGCACCGGCGCGGCCTGCCGGTGGTGGACCCAAACTCGCTCCCTATCTCACGCAGGCGGTCGCCCATCTGATCGTGCAACTCCGTCGGGAAGGGCCCGTTGCCCACACGAGTTGCATATGCCTTCACTATTCCTATGACCGTGTCGATGGACGTCGGCCCGATGCCGCAACCTGCACAAGCACCTCCGGCCGTAGTCGACGAAGACGTGACGAATGGGTACGTGCCGTGGTCCAGATCGAGCAAGACCCCATGCGCGCCTTCAAACAACACGTTGCGGCCCGCGCGGATCTGGTCGTACAGGAAGCGAGAAGCGTCCCGCACAAACGGGCGAATCTCCTCTCCCAACACCAAGTACTCCTTGACCAGGGCGTCTACATCAGGCAGAGGAGCACCGTACCGGGCCAGCGCGCCCGACACATGGTGCACGTTGCGCTCCACGTTGCGTCGAAATCGCTCTGGCCGCAAAAGGTCTTCAACCCGGACACCGGTACGCGAGGCTTTGCTCTCATAAGTCGGGCCAATCCCTCGACGAGTCGTACCGATCGCGCCCGGTTCCTCTTCGCGCAAACGGTCAAGCTCACGATGATGTGGGAACGTCAGGTGAGCCCGGCCAGCGACCACTAGGTCCGTGTTCCGTGCCAGCAGGCCGTGGCTGCGAAAGGCGCGCATTTCCTCGACCAAGGTGCGCGGGTCGATGACCATGCCCTCTCCCAACACGCAGGTCACCCCAGCCCTAACGACACCAGAAGGAATCAGGTGCGTGACGTATTTCTTGCCCTCGACGACAATTGTATGGCCGGCGTTGGCACCCCCTCCCCAGCGCGCCACGATGTCCGCATGCTCGGTCAGAAGGTCTACGACCTTCCCCTTGCCTTCATCGCCCCACTGGGCTCCGACAACAACTACGACGGCCATTTGTCTCTCCGCGTCTGGGTGAGCCTCACCCCGTGAAATCGCCGACGCTGGGCATGACTGTCATTGGTTTGCCAAAGGTGTTCGAGCATCGGGAAACGCGGCCCGGCTTGGGCCTGAGGGTTTCTAGTACAGGTTCATTTCGGGGTCCAATCCAAACGTCGCAGAGGCGGATCGGCGGTCAGGGCATGGTGGTTCCCCTGGCGCCCGTGATCGACTATGCTTCCGCCTCCATCCAAGGGAGGCCCCATGAAGAAACGCGCGTTCAACTTTGCTGCTGGTCCTGCCACTCTTCCTTTCGAGGTTCTCGAGGCCTCTGCCGCTGCCCTGCTGGATTTTCAAGGCAAGGGTTTTGGAATCGCGGAGTGTAGTCACCGGGGCAAGGAGTTCGATGCGGTGCTGGATGAGACCATCGCCCGCTGCCGCAGCCTGCTCCAGATCCCTGATACGCACGATGTGCTCTTCCTGCAAGGAGGCGCGACCCAGCAGTTCGCCTTGATTCCCATGAACTTCCTCAACGGCGTAGCCGAGTACGTGGTAACCGGCGAGTGGTCGAAGAAGGCCGCGGATACCGCCAAAGGCATTGCCCCTGACAAGATGAAGGTGATCGCGTCGGGCGAATCCACTGGGTTCGATCGCCATCCAACCGGCTGGACCGCCGATCCCGGCGCCGCCTACCTGCACATCTGCTCAAACGAGACCGTGCACGGCAACCGCTTCGTCGAATGGCCGAAGCACCCGACCCTGATGGTCGATGCCAGCTCGGAAATAATGTCGCGACCGCATCCCATCGCGCGCACTGCCATGGTCTACGGTGGCGCGCAGAAAAACCTGGGCCCCGCGGGCGTCGTGCTGATCATTGTACGCAAGGACCTCTACGACCGAATCGGCAAGGGCGTGCCCAAGATCTTCAACTACAAAGCCCACGCCGAGGCCAAGAGCTGCCTCAACACGCCGCCCACATTCGGCGTGTATGTGTTGCTCGAGACTTTCCGCTGGATGGAACGTCAGGGAGGTTTGGCGGCGATCGAAAAGCGCAATGCCGACAAGGCCAAGCTCATCTACGACGCCATCGACGGCTCGGGCGGCTTCTACAAGGGCACGGTGGCCGATCCCGCCGTGCGCAGCCACATGAACATCACCTTCAAGTTGCCCAGCGAGGAACTGACTGAGAAGTTCCTCAAGCAAGCCACCAGCAAGAGCATGCTGGCGCTCAAGGGCTACCGCACGGTGGGCGGGATCCGGGCCTCGGTCTACAACGGCATGCCGGTGGAAGGGTGCCAGGCCCTAGCCGACCACATGCGCGAGTTCATGAAAGCCAACGGTTGAGCCTCGCCCAGTTCGCCGACGCACATTTCAGCTATCCTGGCACCGAGATCCTGGCCGGCGCCTCGCTGCTCATCCGGCCAGGCGACCGGCTTGCTTTGCTCGGCCCCAACGGCACGGGAAAATCCACCGTGCTCAAACTGCTCGCGGGCGAGTTGCAAGTGGACGCGGGAGACGCCCGTATCCTGGGACGACAGACCGTGGCCTACCTCCGCCAGTCGCACCAACTGGGCGGAGAAGGCACGGTGCTCGATGCCCTGCTCGAGCCATTCGCCCATGTGCAAGCCATGCACGAAGAGTTGCAGCGTCTCGAAGCGCGCCTGGCCGAGGCTTCCGAGGCTGAGCTGAAGCACTACGGTGAGCTGCAAGAACGCTACCGTCTCGATGGCGGCTATGACCTGGAAACCCGCGTGCGCGAACTCACTCAGGACGTGGGGCTGTCACAGGCCGATCTTGGCCGCTCGCTGGGCACGCTGTCCGGCGGCGAGCGCGGCCGGTTGGAGCTGGCCAAGGTTCTGGTCCGTCAGCCTGATCTGCTGCTGCTCGACGAGCCCACNNGCACGACCGCGCCTTCATCCAGCGAACCTGTCGCGCCATCGTCGAGCTGGAGGACGGCGACTTCGTCCGCTATTCCTTTGCCTACGATCAGTACGTGGTGGAGCGCGACGCACGGCTAGAACGCGCGCGCGTCGAGTACCAGCGCCAAAAAGACCACGTCGAGAAGACGGAGGACTTCATTCGGCGCAACCTTGCCGGACAAAAGACCAAGCAGGCGCAAAGCCGGCGCCGCATGCTGGAAAAGCTGGAACGGCTGGAACGCCCGGAGGACAACTGGCAGATGGCGGGCCGGATCGCCCTCAATTTCCAGACCGGCGGCGACCTGGGCGGCAAGGAGATCGTGCGCGCGCCGGCCATCAGCGTGGGCTACCCGGGTAGGGCCATCCTGACTGACGTGGCGGTCAACATCTTCCGCGGGGATCGTGTGGGCATCGTGGGGCCCAACGGCTGCGGCAAGAGCACCCTGCTGAAAACCCTGGTGGGCGAGCTAGCGCCACTTGCCGGCGTGGTGGAACGCGGGGCGGCCGTGCGATTGGGATACTTCGATCAGAAGCTCAGCTCGCTTTCCGAAGAGCGCACCGCCATCGAGGAAATCCAGTCGGTGCGTAGCGATCTCTCGCCCGAAGTTGTCCGGCAATACCTGGCCAAGTTCCGCTTCTTCGGCGACGATCCATTCCGCACCGTGCGCGGTTTCTCGGGCGGCGAGCGCAGCCGCCTGGCACTGGCCAAGATGCTGCTCTTTCCGCGCAACGTGCTGGCGCTCGACGAGCCGACCAACCACCTGGACATTCCGGCACGCGAGACGCTGGAGCACGCGCTCGACGGCTATGAGGGAACCCTCATCGTGGTCAGCCACGATCGCTACTTTCTCGATCGGGTATGCCGGCGCCTGCTGGTGTTCGAGAACGGCACGCTAGCAGCGCATCTCGGCAACTATTCGGACTGGCGCGAGTATCGGAGAGGCCAAGCGGCTGCCCAGCCTGTGCCCGACAGAACGCCAGCTCCACCAATCGCGCCGTCGGCGGCCGAAATCACCCGCACCGTGAAAAAGGACCGTGAGCGCACCCAGCGCCGCCTGGAACGGATGGTCGAGTCGCTGGAAGCGGAGGTTGCGCGCATCGAGACTGAGCTTTCTTCCCTGCGTGCGCAGCTGGCTGCGGATCACGGGGGCGACTGGCAGAAGCTACACGCGCTGGCCGATCGCGAACGCGAGCTGGCTGAGCTTCTCGGCCGGCGCATGTCCGACTGGGAAAAGGCGTCCGCCGAGCTGCAACGTTTTCTGGAAGATCCAGGACAAGGATAGAGGCGGCTCTAGTCTTCGTCGTCTTGGTCGGAAGAGGATTTGCGCTTTACGGAGATGCACTCCAGGTCCAGCTCCTCGCCGAAGACGGTGTCGATCATCTCGTCAACCGAGTTGCCCACAGCTTCCATGCGGCGAAGCTCCTCGCGCTCGAACTCCTCGAAGGTTCGGTAGATCCTCATGTCGTCGTAGCTCATCGTGTTGCTCCTTTGGTTGCAGGGAAAGACGCTACATGTAGGTTCAAGTAGTATTCCAACCTCCAATGCCGTCAAGTTTGTGCTTCGCTTTTTTGCGCAAGGGAATCCGTGCTCCTAGCTGGCCGGGTTGAAACCGCGGCCCTATTGATGCTAGGAGGGTGAGCCCGCTCGACGGGATCACAGCACCATGGGCAGGGTCATCGCGGTCGCGAACCAGAAGGGAGGCGTCGGAAAGACGACCACCGCAGTCAACCTTTCGGCTTCGCTTGCGGTGGCTGAAAAACGCGTGCTTCTGGTGGACATGGACCCGCAAGGCAACGCTACCTCNNACTGAGCTGCCCTTTCTCAAGCTGGTTCCGTCTGGCCAAGATCTGGCGGGTGCCGAGATCGAACTCGTGTCGGAGCCCCTGCGCGAGATGAAGCTGCGCGATCCCTTGCGCCTGGTGACGCCCGACTACGACTTCATCGTCATCGATACCCCACCCTCGCTCGGTTTGCTCACCCTGAACGCGCTCTGCGCCGCTGACGGGGTGCTGGTCCCGCTGCAATGCGAGTACTACGCGCTGGAAGGTCTTTCCGACCTGCAAGCCACGGTCAATCTCGTGGGCCGCTCGCTCAATCCCGGCCTCGACATCGAAGGTATTCTCCTTTGCATGGTCGACACACGCCAGAATTTGACCGAGCAGGTGGCCGATGAAGTGCGCAACCACTTCGGCGACCGCGTGTACCACACGCCCATCCCACGCAACGTGCGCCTGTCCGAGGCGCCGTCGTTTGGCAAGCCGATTGTGCTCTATGACGTAGCCTCCAAGGGCGCCAAGAGCTACATGGAGGCTGCGCGCGAATTTCTCGCTCGCCACGCGCGACCCAAAGCGGAGGCTTCGTGACCACTGGTGGAAAGCGCCAGGCTCTCGGGCGCGGTTTGGCTGCCTTGATTCCGGCTGCTGCCCCTTCCGATCCGGAAGAGCGGGTGCAGATCAAGGCCGACGGCAGCCTGCGCGCGGTCGACATCGAAAACATCCATCCCTCGGGAAGACAGCCGCGCAAGAAATTCGATGACGCCCGCCTGAGTGAGCTGGCCGAGTCCATCCGCAGTCAGGGCATCATTCAACCGCTGGTGGTGCGCGTCCGACCGGCAGGTGGCTTCGAGCTGGTTGCGGGCGAGCGGCGCTGGCGCGCGGCCCAGCGGGCCGGGCTGCATCAGGTGCCGGTGATCATCCGCGAGGTGGCCGAGGCGCAAGCCTTCGAACTGGCGCTGGTCGAGAACCTACAACGCGAAGACCTCAACCCTATCGAGGAAGCTGAAGGCTATCAACACCTGGTAGCCGAATTCGGCTACACCCAGGAATCGCTGGCCGCGCGCGTGGGCAAGGAACGCAGCACAGTTGCCAACGCTCTCCGACTGCTCAAGCTGCCACCCTCAGTGCGGGCCATGGTGGTCGAGGGTCGCCTNNCAAGTCGAGGCGCTGGTCCGCCGCGAACGTGAAGACGGTGGCCGCCCTGCCCCGCCGCCGGAAAAACAATCGCCAGCCGCGCGCGACCTGGTTTTGCGCCTGCAACGTGCTCTCTCGGCGCGGGTCAAGCTGGTCGAGGCCGGCACGGGCCGCGGCCACATCGAGATCTACTACGGCTCGCTCGACGAGCTGGACGCTGTGCTAGCGAAAATTCTAGGTAGCTAGCGCGTCGGCGACACGCAGGCG